>NZ_JBRKIT010000039.1:0-21560 GCF_052983395.1 Sinomicrobium halophytocola | reverse complement strand
ACCGGCAAGGCTTGGGCCAATTGCTCAACGAACAGCTCCCAAGTCTTGGTTCCCAAAGTTGTTATGATTGGCGGGATATTTTATACAGTTATTGGTCTGTGTTCTTTTGTGGTGGGGATTGCGCCGAAGATTTGTCCGGAAATTTTAAGCCAAGCCTGTCTCAATCCCCTTTTTTAAAAGTTCCTAGTCCGGACAGGGTTCTGGGCAGGTTAAAGGAACTGGCAATGCCAGGAAACTTTTTTTCTACACCAAGAGGGCAATTCCAACACCACTTTGCTATCCATGAAAAACTGTCGGATTTAAACCTTTCGGTATTGAACAGGTTATTTGGCTTGTCCAAAAACAAAGTCGACCTGGACTATGACAACACGGTTTGTTTTACCAAAAAGCAGGATGCAGAACGTACCTACCACAAAGAACTTGGTTACATACCCGGGGTTGGGCTTGTTGGCTCAAAAATAGTCTATGTGGAAAATCGAAATGGGAGGAGCAACGCCGCCATATTGCAAGAAGAAACCCTTGAGCGTATGTTTGGGCAGCTTGAAAGGGCATCAAAGTAAACAGGTTTAGGGCAGACAGCGCTTCGTACACTTTCAAGATCATCAAGGTCGTTGAAAAACATACGGACAAATTTTACATCAAGGCTAGGATGTCCGCAGGCTTGGCCAGTACTATAGCTTCGGTAAAACAATGGAAACAAATGGATAAAAAAAGGAGGACACTTTCAGGGGAGAAACATTTTACGTCCCTTTTGAACGGGCGGCAAGGGATACCAAATCAAAGGGAGAACTAAGGCCCTACAGGTTTATCGTCACCAAGGAAAAAAGAAGAGCCGGGCAGATCAATGCTTTTACGGGGGAAGCCTGTAATTATTGGGTGATCATCACCAACGATCAAGAAAGCAAAGTGGACGATACCGTGTATGACTACAATCAACGGGGAACCATAGAAAAAGAGTTCGATGTGCTGAAAAATGACTTTGGATGGGGGAAATTACCGTTCTCTATACTGGAACAGAATCTTGTTTACTTACAAATAACAGCAATTTGTCGCAACCTTTACCATTATATCATCCAGGCGTTTTCCAAAAAGGTTAAGGGACTCCTGCCTTCCTTTAGAATTAAAAAGTTTATCTTCAGGTTTATTGCCATACCAGCTAAATGGGTGTATCATTCAAGGCAATGGCACTTAAAAATATATGGGGATATAGCTTTGAAAATATAGGAGGTCTGCGGCAGTCGCTCTTTGAAAATATTGGTTTTTGCCTTAAAAGGATAGTTCCTTCAAGGGGAAAATACGTCCTGTGGTCAAGCATTTTTGTTTCCAAAAAGGAACCACCCCCCTTTTTTACCTACCTTAAGCTATCCAAAAGGGTATCTTTTCATTTTTATCCGGAGTTGCGGATTTAAGGTGTAAACGAGCACTAGGGAACCTCAGCTCCCCTCTTGAGAGGGGCCGGGGGTGTGTGATTCCCGGCAAAATAGGCGGATTAAGAAAATATATTTAAGCCAAAAGAACTAAAAAAAATACATACTTGCATACAAACAACAGTAGGAGTATTTTTACTGCTTTTAAAAACAAGTATATGGCTTCAGGTATTTTTGCCGTTCTGGATGATATAGCCGCATTGATGGACGACATTGCGGTTACAAGTAAAATAGCAACCCGTAAAACGGCTGCGATATTGGGAGATGACCTGGCGGTAAATGCAGAAAAAGCTACCGGCTTTTTATCTTCACGTGAATTACCGGTGATATGGGCTATTACCAAAGGTTCTTTTATCAACAAGCTTATTATTATCCCCATAGCTTTACTGCTCAATGTCTTTTTCCCGGCAGCTATAAAGATCATCCTGGTAATCGGAGGGGTTTACCTGGCATACGAGGGTGTCGAAAAAATAGTGGAATATTTTTTTCACCGTTCCTCCGGGAAGGCTCATCCGGTAGTGGAAAAAGAAAATGATCCGGAAGCAGAAAAAGCCAAAATAAAATCGGCTATAGTCACCGATTTTATTCTGTCCATAGAGATCGTAATAATTGCATTAGGGACGGTTTTAAACAGAAACCTGAGTATACAGGTAATAACGGTTACCGTTGTGGCTTTGCTGGCAACAGTTGGTGTTTATGGTATTGTAGCGCTTATCGTGCGAATGGATGATGCCGGGTGGAGACTTATTAAACATTCTCACGACCAGGGGAATTTGTCAAGGCTGGGGCATTTATTGGTCAGATCATTACCATTGGTTATCAGGTTTTTGGGGGTTATAGGAACTATCGCCCTGATCCTGGTATCCGGAGGGATTTTTGTACATAATATAGATTACCTCCACCATATCCTGCCGGAGTTACCTCCCATAGTTAAGGAATTTATGACCGGGTTGATTGTCGGGTCAGTTGCCGTAGCTGTGGTGACCGGGGTGAAAAAGATCATTTCTTTGATTAAGGGACATTAAAGCGCATTACGAAATGAGTAACGGGAAGAATCAGTTTTTGCGATGATAGAGATATAGTTCATTGCCTGTTTTTATTACGCCTATCAAACCTACTCCAAAAACAATAAATCCTATAGAAAGTTCCTGTAAAGAACTGTTTTCTGAAAGGAAATATCCGAACGTGCCCAGGAGTATAAGTAGAAAGGTAAATAAAGAGAATACAATTAAAAAGAATTTTCCCTTTCTAGGATTCTCCCAAACCCGTTTGGAAAAATTATTCTGTGTTTTTGTCGTATCCTGTAAGGTGGATAAGCTAAAACCAATACCCAAAAAAATCAAAGCACTGTTTAAGGTTGAAAAAAAAGTACTGATATTATTGTGTACAAAAATGTCATAATAAGGTCTCAAAATAAAAAATAAACCTGTCAAAACCAATGGATATTGAAGGTAGCTTATTCTATGAAATGTTTTGGTAATATTGTACATAAGAAGAGATATTTTAGTATGTTAATAAAAACACAAAATACAAAAAATATTAGTTGTATGTATCGATATATCCATTTATCCGATTATACAGATCGACTTGGGTTATAGCCCGTGATATCCTGTGTATATGTTACACATTATAAATCCTCTGTATAAAAAGTCTACAATTATACGGAGGACATATCTTCTTAAAAAGATCTTAAATTATTGAAAGACAGTCGTTTTTGTTTAATGGCACGCTATTGAATATCAAGGATTTATAATCAGGTTCTCAATTAGCCCCAAAAACAAAGCTTCTATGTTCAAAAATATACTCCCCGCAGTTTTTACTTTCTCGTTATTTCTTATGGGTTTGTCAACGGCAATGGCACAGGAATTAATGATCACCGGGATGGTTCAGGACACGACCGGGATTCCGCTATCCGGGGCCAATGTTTCCGAAAAAGGCACTGAAAACGGTGCTCAGACCGATATGGATGGTAAGTTCTCCCTGGAGGTGTCCGGGGCCGACGCCGTGTTGACTGTCTCTTTTGTAGGATTTGTTTCCCGGGAAGTCCCTGTAAACGGACAGGAAAATGTATCCATTACCCTGGAACAGGACGTAACAGGCCTCGATGAGGTGGTGGTTATAGGCTACGGAAATGTAAAGAAGAGCGACCTGACCGGTTCTGTTTCCCAGGTCAGTTCCGAAGATGTCAATGCTTTTCCTTCCACATCGGTTATGCAGTCCCTGCAGGGCAGAGCACCCGGAGTCCAGGTATCACAGAGTACCGGCGCGCCAGGTGCGGCGGTGAGTGTAAGGATAAGAGGGGCCAATTCCATTCAGGGTAACAATGATCCGCTGTATGTGATAGATGGCTTTCCGTATTCCGGCGCGCCTACCAATATTAACAACACTGATATTGAAAGTATAGAAATACTTAAAGACGCTTCGGCTACGGCTATTTACGGTTCGCGAGGGGCCAACGGGGTCGTGATGATTACGACAAAGAAGGGTAGGGAAGGCACCACCATAGTAGAATTTGAGACCAGTTATTCCATACAACGGCAAACCTCAAAACTAGACCTGCTCAACGGAAGGGAATACGCCTCTCTTATGAACCTCCAGGCACAAAACGACAACCAGGCACCTTACTTTACGGAAGACGAAATAAACGCTTTTGGCAACGGATTTGACTGGCAGGATTTTGTTTTTGATGAAGGGGCCATTAAGTCGCATTCCATAACGGTAAGCGGAGGTAATGAAAAGACTAAGTTTTCCATAGGGGGAAGCATATTTGATAACGAAGGTATTATAGAAGGCAGCGATTATAAAAGGTATTCCGGACGCATTAACCTGAGCCACGAAATAAGTGATAAGGTAAAGGTAGATTGGACCAATTCGCTTTCCTACCTGGAAACGAGAAGAAAGGACAGCCGGGGAGGTAGCCGGGGAAACTCGCTGATAGGTTCTGCCATCGCAGCAGCGCCCGTTTCCACCCCGTATTATGATGATGGCAGTTATCGCGTTCTGGCCGACGAGTACCCCTTCATAGCCCCTGATATCATTAATCCCGTTAATTTTATTAATGAACAATCCCATAAGATCAAGGCCAATGTTGTACTGAGCAACCTGGCTTTTGTTTTTAACCCTATTCCCGAACTTACCATTAAGATAGCAGGAGGTATCGAAAACCGGGATGACAGGACAGATTCCTATACTTCCCGTAATTTTCACAACTCCAACGGTTCGGCCAATGTAACGACCAACCAGGAACGAAGTTTGCTAAGTGAGAATACCATAACCTACGAAAAGACTTTTAACGATAAACACAAGCTTTCCGCCCTGGCTGGGTTTACGTATCAGAACTTCACCAACGAGTACCTGGCAGGAAGCGGGGTTGGCTTTATAAGCGATGTATTTGGTTCCCACCAATTGCAGGTAGCCGAAACCCCGGGAATCCCTTCTTCAGGGTATTCCGAATCGTCTCTTTTATCTTACCTGGGCCGGGTCAATTATACTTTTAAGGACAGGTACTTGTTCACCTTCAGTATGAGGAGGGATGGTTCTTCCAGGTATAGTGAGGGTAGCAAGTGGGGGAATTTCCCTTCGGCTGCCATAGCATGGAAAGCCGGTGAAGAGCCTTTTATAAAGAAACTGAACTTCTTTTCCGACCTGAAAATAAGGGGGAGCTGGGGATTGGTAGGAAGTCAGGCTATAAGCCCGTATACCACCCTTAATGTACTGCTTTCCGGAAAGACCGTTTTTGGTGACCAGTTACACAATACCCTGGCTCCGGGTACCCGGTTGCCCGGTGATTTGAAATGGGAGACTACCGAGCAGGTGGATGTTGGAATGGATGTAGCTTTTTTAAATAACCGGATATCACTCACGTTGGATTATTATGTCAAAAATACGCGGGATCTGCTCAACACGGTGCCATTGCCGAGTTCTATGGGATACCTGTCTACGATACGGAATGTAGGGGAAGTACAGAACAGAGGGTTTGAGGTTGGAGTTTCCGGGGCCATATTTACTGGTGATTTCACATGGGACCTTTCCGCAAACCTGTCATCTAACAGGAATAAGGTAATCAGTCTCTACGGAGGTGAAGATATCCTGACTTCCTATATATCCGCACTGGTGGTACAGGATAATATAGCCGTACTCAGTGAGGGCAGGTCTATGGGCCAGTTCTGGGGGTATCGCGAAGATGGTTACGACGAGCAGGGACAGATAAAACTCATGGACCTTAACGGGGACGGTACCATATCTGCAGATGATAAAACGTATATAGGTGATCCTAATCCTGATTTTATTTACGGAATAAACTCTTATATGAGTTGTAAGAATTTCAGCCTGTCTTTCTTTATACAGGGATCGCAGGGCAATGATATTTTTAATGTAAGTGCTATTCCCGTAACTATGGATTACGGGCAGGGACTAAATACCCTTAAGGAAGTGTACCGGGATAACTGGAGCCCTTCCAACACGGATGCCAAGTACCCTCTTATCAGTAGAAATACCTCTGCTTATGCTTCAGACAGGTGGGTGGAGGACGGTTCTTACTTACGTTTGAAAAATATAGAACTGGCCTATTCCATACCCTTAGAAGATAGCTTTATAGAAAAATCACAGATTTATATCAGCGGACAAAACCTGATTACCATAACCGATTATTCATGGTGGGACCCTGAAGTAAATTCACAGGGAGCGGGAAGCCCGGGGATAGATTATTTATCTTACCCGGTAGCCAAGGGCTTTACCGTTGGATTGCGAATGACATTTTAAACTGACCTTATTAACGGAAAACCTGAGAATATGAAATACCCCGGTAATACCATGTATACTGTAGAAAGAATTTTCAATATATCCTGTTTGTTATGTACCTGCCTGTTCCTGGTTTTTTTGAACAGTTGTAGCAACAGTCAGCTCGATGAGGATCCGAAATCTGTAGTAGAAGAGAATTTTTATAATACCCCTGAAGAGTTGGAGGCAGCCGTTAACGCCTGTTATTCTCCTATAAGGGCAGAATATGCCGAACAAGTAGCTATATTGGATGTCCATACCGATTGGGGCTACGGGCGGGGCAGCAGGGCCGGTTACAATGATTTCCAGGGGCTGAATTCAACCAATATAAATACGGCGGCAACACGGTGGAATGCCTTTTACCAGAGTATCCGTAATGCCAACCTATTGATTCTGAATGCACCACAGGCGCTTTCTGTTACCGAAGAGGAGATAGACCTATATCTTGCAGAAGCCAGGTTTATGAGGGCTTTGAACTATTTTATGCTGGTACGGAACTGGGGAGGATTGCCGTTGCGCACCAATACTAATATGGAGGAGGTAGATGTGGTGAGGAGCAGTGCCGCCGAAGTATATGATTTTATTCTGGAAGACCTGCATTATGCCGAGGAAGTGCTCCCTGAAGAAGCCCAGAATACAGGAAGACCTACGGTTTATGCCGTTAAAAGCTTACTGGCCGATGTTTACCTGACCCTGGAAAATTATACCGAAGCGGCTACAAAAGCTTCGGAAGTTATTGAATCGGGCAAATACGCCCTGGTGCCGGCCAGTTCTATCGAAGACTTGCAGTACAACCTTTTCGGTCCGGAGATCGAGACTTCTTCCGAAGAGATCTTCTACCTGAAATACATGCGTGAGGTAGACCAGGGAAACTGGCTGGTAAATGTGTTGAACCACCCGGACACCGGGCTGTTTAACTTTGGTGGAAGTTATGCGCATTACAGTGATACAACCAACCCGTTTTACGAAAACTGGGGTGATAACGATTTGCGGAAAGCCTTGTGGGACCAAATAGATTTTGGCCTGGGACCTAATACGCTGGTGTCTAAAAAATATGTGGATCAGCAGGCCGTAAATAACAGGGGAGCTGGAAATGACCTTCCTATATATAGATTTGCCGAAGTATTGCTGATCTATGCCGAGGCTTCGGCCAGGGAAGCAGGCGGGCCTACCCCGGAAGGAACAGAAGCACTGAACAAGGTACACCGCAGGGCTTATGGCCAGGAGATTGAAGCTTCGGGCCCCTTCGATTTTAGCGCGGAAGACTACAGCCTTACTTCTTTTATAGACCTCGTATTGAAAGAACGGGCATACGAATTCATTTTCGAAGGGAAACGCTGGTATGATCTCAAACGTACCGGAACGGCAGCCGAAACCATCCTGGAAGTGAAAGGAATAACCATTGCAAAAAAACATTACCTGTGGCCCATTCCCGATTCCGAACTCAACTTCAACGGGGCGATGGGACCGGATGACCAGAACCCGGGATATTAAGCCCTTTGCATTAGAATTGCACAAAAGCATCTGAAAGGCAATGCCATTAGTGGGTATTATAGGAAGAAGGACTTGATAGCCCATGCTAGCAGGATGCTTTTTGCCACCGGGGAAAACCGTCCGACAGGAACCCCATAGGAATTCTACCTCTTTTTGTCCCATAAAATCGCATTACAAATGTTTTGTACGATGGGCACTCGTTGCAAACGAGCGCCAGGGAGAATACTTATATCATCAGTACTTTGGCTACAATTAACTACGGTTTGGAAACATTTTACCATGTACTTCTACGGACTTTTGCATTATAACATTATAACATTATAACATTAAAACAGTAAAAAATGCAAAAGACAATCTTTATTACAGGAGCATCTTCTGGACTTGGAAAAGCTACAGCCATGTTGTTCCAAGCTAAGGGATGGA
Organism: Sinomicrobium halophytocola; assembly: GCF_052983395.1. Taxonomy (NCBI): domain Bacteria; kingdom Pseudomonadati; phylum Bacteroidota; class Flavobacteriia; order Flavobacteriales; family Flavobacteriaceae; genus Sinomicrobium; species Sinomicrobium halophytocola. The sequence goes on along the minus strand of NZ_JBRKIT010000039.1, from coordinate 13,437 downwards.
GGGTTATCGCCACCATGCGAAATCCGGAAAAAGAAACCGAACTTACGGCGTTGGAAAACGTGACCTTATTACCATTAGACGTTACGGACCCGGAACAAATTGCGGAAATTGCAGGTAAAGCCATTTCTTCCGGTAGGATAGATGTGGTTTTTAACAATGCGGGATATGGTCTTATAGGTGCCGTAGAGGCTTTTAGTGACGAACAGATCGTGAAGCAGATCAATACCAACCTCATGGGAGTTTTGCGGGTAACCAAAGCGTTTATTCCGTATTTTCGGGAAAGAAAAGAAGGTTTGTTTATCAGTACAACCTCTATAGGCGGATTGTTTGCATTTCCCCTGGGTTCTGTGTATCACGCTACCAAGTTTGCCCTGGAAGGCTGGTCGGAAAGTATGTCGTTTGAGTTGGAGATGTTTAATATTGGCATAAAAACCGTTGCCCCCGGTGGTATTGTAACAGATTTTGCCGGACGGTCCCTGGACACACAGCCACTTCCGGAATACCAGGAAATAGAAGATAAGATGTTTGCCGGGTTTGATCAGATGATGCAGTCCGCTTCTACTGCGGAACAAATAGCGGAAGTGGTTTACGAAGCTGCAACCGATGGCAAGGACCAGGTGCGCTATGTCGCCGGGGAAGATGCGAATACGATGTATGCCAGACATCTGGAAATAGGTAATGAAGCGTTCCGGAAAGAGATGCGAGGTAATATTCTTGGAAATTAAATTGCTAAATTAGTAGCATAAAACCAGCAGGATTAAAACATCATTAAAACACAAACATGCATGATTGTTTTAATCGTCAAACCAGCTGACTTTTGGTAGGAGGTTCCATCCCTCAATGTTTAGGGATAGGTAGTGACCGGTAAAAAAACAATAAAGAACACATGAAAAGAGATAGCATACCTGGTAAAATTGCATCCATATCAGGGTTCCACCGTTTGTTATCGTTGCCGGAACCTCTACACCCGTTGGTAAGCGTAATTCATGTTCCGGATATGCAGTTTAAGGATGATCCGGTCTGGAAACAGTTTTTTACAGAGTTTTACAGTATATCCATGAAGAGAGATATACAGGCCAAGGTAAAATACGGGCAAAACTATTATGATTATGACAGGGGCGTGATGAGTTTTATCGCGCCCAAACAAATTCAGTCTCTCGAAGTGAATGAAGCCAATGCTATGAGCCGGGAATGTGGTATGGGATACGTGCTGATGTTCCACCCTGATTTTCTGGGTATACATCCGCTTGCTTCAACCATAAAGAGTTACGGCTTCTTCTCTTATGCCGTAAATGAAGCCCTGCACCTTTCAGAAAGGGAAGAACAGAATATAGAGGAGATCTTCCGGAAAATCGAGGAGGAGTACCAGCATATCGACCGGCATACGCAGGATATCATTCTCTCACAGATAGATTTACTGTTAAGTTACAGCAATCGTTTTTACGAACGGCAGTTCATAACCAGGAAAGTAGGGAACAATGATTTGCTTACCAGGATGGAGCGGTTGTTAAACGATTATTTTGAAAAAGAAGAAACCCTGCAAAACGGACTTCCCACTGTAGAATTCCTCGCCGGGCAGTTAGACGTGTCGCCCCATTACCTGAGTGATATGCTGCGTTCGCTTACCGGGCAGAGCGCCCAGCAGCACATCCACGAAAAGCTGATTGAAAAAGCAAAGGAATACCTCACCGCCAGTAATTTATCTGTTGCCCAGATTGCGTACCAGTTAGGTTTTGAATACCCGCAATCTTTCAATAAACTATTCAAGAAAAAAACTGATCTTTCCCCCTTGCAGTTCAGGATGTCGTTTAACTGATCATATCCATGTGTTTGTTAGTGAATGATCAGATCCTGTATTTCCCTTTCTTTTTGATTAATTTCCAGACCATAACAACACTCACCAGGATGGTAAGAGCACAGAACAAGAACAGATACTCCATACCGAACACCTTAATAACCGCACCTTCCAAAGGCCCGGTGACCCCGAGGGAGATATCAATAAACAAGCCGTAGCAGGCCAGCGCCGCACCGGCATTGGAGGCCGGGGCCAGTCTTACGGCTTCTACTCCCAAAGCGGGGAAAACCAGGGAAAACCCCAGTCCTGTTATAGCTGCGCCTGCCAGCGCAACGTTTGGGTGTGTTGCAAGAAACAGGATAGTGAGGCCTATCATTTCTGTTACCAGGCAAACAAAAGCCACTTTTAAACCTCCTTTGGAATTGATCTGGTTGGCAAAAAACAGTCTGCCCAAAATAAACAATACACTGAATACACTAAGGCATAGCACAGCATTGGGCCAGTTAAAATAATCGTAATACAAGGTGATGAAGTTGGATAATCCGCCAAAGCCCAGTCCGGCCAGTCCCAGGCAAATTCCGAAAGGGGCAACCAGGCGGAAAACCTTGAAAAAGGAAATCGGTTTTGCCTTAAACCTTCCTACGACCGCTTTTTTGGTAAGGGCATAGAGCAATCCCAGTGCAGGGACAATTAGCAAGCATATGGCAATATACGAAAGCCCCCAGTGTTCATCGATCAGCACACCCAAAGGGGCACCCAAAGCCAAAGCCCCGTAACTGGCAATCCCGTTATAAGATATGGCTGTTGCCGTATGCCGGTCCCCGGCCACTAACATGGCCCAATTGACGGGACTGGCCCCTATCATGCCTTCGGCGCAGCCGGTTATGAGCCTGGTCACAGCCAGTAATATCAAGGTAAGCATTCTGCTCTCCTGGCTTTCAAATGCAACATACATCAATATACCACTCAAAAGGAAACCGATCATGCTGACCACAACGGCGATTTTTGGGCCTTTGGTATCCACGACCTTTCCGGATATGGCCCGTACTATTAAAGTAGTTACATATTGAAGGCTGATAACCACCCCGGCAACAATTTCACTAAAACCCAGGGTCTTATGAATAAAGATAGGCAGTACCGCCAATGGCAACCCAATGCACAGATATCCGAAAAAAGTAAAAGATACAAAGCCGGCGATCTGTAATTTGGAATTACGCTGGCCGGCGGATAAAGCAGTATCAAAAGACATATAGTATAAAATATTGACTAGTATCGGTTTCCGCTGCAAAGGTATATAGGAATTGAAGAATGCATACGATTGCACTGTACTTTTTTTACGAACTTGAAAAGATTTGAAATGCTTTGATACTTGCCTGCCTGATCCGGGGAGCCCACACTGTGATTTTTTATATTTTTTGAAAAGGAAGGGACGTTACAAAGGCTTTGTACGATGGGCATTCGTTGCAAATGAACACCAGGGGAAAATTATTTTGGGTTACCTGAAACGAATTTTGTTACGACGTTCATAAACTTTTCATTTTTTTCATAATAGAGCAGGTGCCCTCCGTTGATACCAATTATCTTTTGATTGGGAAACCTGAATTTTTTACGATGGTTAATTCCGACGGCCCTGTCTTTTTTGCCGTATATCGTCAGGACAGGGACCGTTATATGCTGTGTGATCTTCGTATAATCTTCATAATATTCTGAAAGAACTTCCGGCTTGGTGATCACGGCCATTCCGAAATCGATGATTCTCGGGTACAGATCATCAATCTCATCCATTTTTTTGATGGTTTCGATATCATCGGTCAAAAACCTGTAGCCCATCCTGTTTTTGCGTAAAAGTCCGCTTACATGATCCAGTTCCGCTCTTAAACTATCCCCCGGTATGTCTTTTATTTTTCTGTGTAGTAACGAATCGGCATATTCGATCTGTTCTTTTACCGTTTCCGGGTTGAGAAAATGAAGGGTAACATTGGCCAGGATCAGACCTTTAACATTTTCAGGATGTTTTTTAGCATAACCGGCAGCAATAATTCCGCCGAAAGAGTGGGCCAGCAGGTATACTTTTCCCAGATCCAGGGCTATGCGTAATTCCTCAATATCCTGTACCATTCTGTCCAGATGGTAATCTTTTGCCTCGCCGGAACTTCCTGACCCTCTTTGGTCATAATACACCATTCTTAAGGAGTCTTCCAGGGCATTTCCGCCCATAAGTTCAAAAGAGGAAAATCCCTGTCCCGGTCCACCGTGAACATATATACAATTTTTACCCTGCCCGGAAATTTTGTAATGAATAGGGACACTGTCGCCGGCTATGAAAGTATCGTTCCTAAGATCCGGTTGCCCGGGCTCCCCGTTTTGTGCTGTTATCGTACCAAACATAAACAGGAAAGATATGGTAGTTAGTAAACTGAAATTCATATGTATAATTTAAGGAACAAAGAAATGGAATTACCATCTTTAAAACTTATAAAAATACGAACTTACTTAATTAAAAACAGTTTTTTATACATATCGGGGACCTGTACTGAAAAAACTGGTTTAAAACTTCGAAAATACCGGTGCTTACCGGGTTTCGGACCGGATATCAATGGAGCGGAAGAGGAGAGGTAAAGGGAGGAGAAATGTTTAATATTCGTATTCCAGTCTGCCTTTTATGTTAGTTAGTTCCTTCTTTTTATCCGGAAACTTTAGGAATAAGTTATCTAAAATCTTTTTTGCCTTTATACAATTTTTAAATTCACGTTCACATTGCAAACTATACGAATTAACAATTCTATAGTTTATGTCATAATTTTCCGGGAAAAGTTCTTTTGCTTTTTTGTAATAAAAGACTGCATTATTCCATTTGGCTTTCTCAAACCATTCATCCCCGTTTTGTATAAGGGTCAGGAATTCTTCGTCTTTTTTCTTAAGTAGTATAGCTTTTTGACTTTCCTGTGCTATATAGTTTTGTTTAACGAGTTTAAAAGTAAAATACGAGGCTATTGTAATCGATATTGTGGCAATAGCAATTAGCAAAATATTATCTTTTTGCCTTTCCTTAATGACCCTCTTTCTAATTCTAATAATGTCTTCTTTCGAAGCTTTTTTGAAGTCCAATTTTCCGCCAGCAGCTTTCAGGTATTCCTTTTTTATATTGAGAAAAGTCTTTTCTTTGGAGAATAATCTTTTTGACCTGAGTAACTTTTTGTTGTTCCTCAGGCTATTGATCATTCCCTGGATACTTCCTCCTCCTGACATTTTTTTGATGTTTGTTAATTTATCTATAAATACATTAACGTATATACTCTATCTAAAATAAGGAATTCAAATGGATTAATTAGTTTTAAAGGGACGGTGTTATAAATGTTTTGGTAAGTTGAACTCTTGTTGTAAATGAACGCGAGGGCGGATTTATAAAAGCAGTACAAAAAACTTAATCTGTTACCAAATGGCAAATCCTGTCAAACGAACTTTAGTTAACTTGCCACAATGAAAGAATTTATAGATTTTATATTGCAGTTCGGAAATTTAAATCAGCAGCAGATAGACTTGATCTCCAAAAAAGCTAAGGAATCCTTACTTCGCAAAGAAGAATATTTTGCCGAGGCGGGAAAAATTATGAAGCAGGTGGGTTTTGTTATAGATGGCATTATCCTGTTCTCCACGCAAGACTGGAAAGAGATCTCCGATACCATTGTAGGGTGGGAGAATATCGTTCAGAAAATAGTTTCAAAAGCTCTCGTTCAAAAATTGGAAAGAGTAACCCCGTTGGTCTCGCAGGATGCCACGACCAGGGACCTCGAATTTATGGAGAAATATCCGACGCTTGTCAACCGTATTCCTATGTCCTACATCGCCTCTTACCTGGGGATCACATAATCTTCGTTGAGCAGGATCCGAAAAAACATACGCTAAAATGCTTTTTGCCATATAGTAAATGAAGTGGCTTTTTAATGGTTCAACTTTGCAGTATTAATTTAAATATTTCAAAATGAAAAAAGCATTTATTACCGGGGCCAATAAAAGCATTGGTTTTGAAACTGCCAGGCAATTGTTACGAAAGGATATTATGTCTACCTGTGAAGTCGTAGTTTAGAAAACAGACTTAAAGCTGTTGAAAAGTTAAAAGGGGAAGGTTTAAACGAAGTGGAAACGGTACAGATCGGTGTTGCCGATGACACGTCGGTAAAAGCCGCACGTACTGAAGTCGGGAAAATAACAGATGTCATGGACATTCTTATTAATAATGCCGGGATTTCCGGGGGCTTGCCACAATCGGCTACCGGTACAGGTGTCGATAGGTTTCAAAAAGTCTTTGATACTAATTTATTTGGTGTCGTAAGGACAACCCAGGCGTTTGCGGACCTGCTTCGAAATGCGCCTGAGCCACGTATCGTGAATGTAAGTTCCAATATGGCTTCGCTTACCCTGAACAGTGATCCTTCCTGGTCGTATTACCATCATAAAGAAGCGGCCTATCTTTCGTTGAAAACAGCCCTTAATATGTATACGGTGAACCTGGCATACGAACTTCGGGAAACATCGTTTAAAGTAAATATGGTGGACCCGGGTTTTATCAAAACGGATTTTAATAATCATCGTGGAACAGGTAGTGTAGAAGAGGTAGGGGCCCGGATCGTGAAGTACGCTATTATAGACAAAAACGGACCCAGCGGAAAGTTTTTTAGTGACGAATATAATCCGGAGACCGGGGAAATCCCGTGGTAGCTGACGTAATCGCGAACACACGAATCAGCTTTAGCGTGTGTCTTTAATACTCTTAACAAAGTGTTGGAAAACAGTAGATTAATTTAAAACTTGCTGTTTTTTTCGTACTTTAAGGGTGGATTCTAAAGACCGGAGCCATGACAACAGTAAAAACACTAAACAAATGGGCCAACGCGCATACGTATTATCCGCTTGACCTTTTACGGATCGCCCTCGGAGTGTTTCTCTTCGTGAAAGGCACTTCCTTTGTGGTAAACAGCCAGTACCTGATCGACATCATCAGGCCGATACAGAACTGGTGGGGAGCCATGCTGACCATTCACTATGTAGCCCCTGCACATATGCTCGGGGGTATACTGATTATTTTCGGACTGCTCACCCGGTTGTCGATTGCGGTACAAATACCGATATTACTGGGTGCTATAACTATTAATTTTGTAGGGAATATGCATACAGGTAACCTGATTGCTTCACTGGTAGCTTTTCTGTTGTGTATATTTTTCCTGGTTTACGGTTCGGGGAAGCATTCGGCGGATTATTATTTTAAAATGCAGCAGTAGATAATATTGAAAGACAGGGGGCCGGGGCTTTACCCGGTACTTGTTTGAATGTTGAGCAAATGGGGATCTGTTTTTAAAGTGCATAAGAAATGCTTTGTACGATGGGGGCACTTGTTGTAAACAGGTGCAGGGGGATCAATATTATTCTATTTCATCCAGGATTTCTTTTATCTTTTCATTATCCGGATTTAATCCCAGGGCTTTTCGATATGCTATAACGGCATTTTCCGAATCCCCGGTTTTTAAGAGACACTCCCCGTAACTTTCGTAGTGTTTAGATCCTTCGGGGAAAAGTTCGGTATTCAGTTTGAATATTTTTAAAGCTTCCGTGTCCTTTTGCTGACCCATTAAATAATGACCTAAGCCGTTAATTTCACTTTCAGAAACATTGTTTTTTATTTCCGTTGGAACTTTATTTTTTATGAGTTTTATAATCTGGTCTGCACTGTTTCCGGAAGTATAGAGTTGAAATACGTTTACCCGGTTCATATCTTTGGCCCTTTCTCTTTGTTGAACTAAAGTTCCGACACCAAATTTTATTCGCTCATCATCGGTAATAACAGTGGTGTCTATTTCCAAGAGTTTCCAGGAGCCATCTCCATCTTTACGGTATTGTGTTCCGTATATCTGAGGTTTTCCCGTATGCAACAAATACCTGTCGGTAGCAGCGGCCAGTAACCATTTGTTGGTGGTGGAGTCCTGGGCAATAGCTTTTTTCATAAGCTTGACTGCCAAGCCATAATCTGTGGAATCACTGCCATGCTGAAAAATCATAGCAGCGTTTTCATAATCCTTGGAAGTCTTTACTTTGTTTGAATCCAAAAGCTGAAGCACCCGGACACGCCGGAGGCTGTCATTCTTTATAATTATCAACGGGTCTATATCGATCGTATTTTGGTCTACCTGGTCCGCCGTATAGATTTTTTTGAGTTCCGGGTTGTCTTCTGCTTTTCCTACAATTACTTTATTTTCACTCTTATGGTTCTGGCAGGAACAGAAGAATGCTGCGAGGGTAAACAGTATAACGTTTTTCATAATGGCTAACTTTTTGGTAATTGAGCGAAGTGTCGTTTTATCTCTTCACTTTTTTCCACTTTAAGTTGTCCGTTTGTCGGGATCATGTTTTTCCATACCCAGTTGTAATGTTCAATGATCTTTTCCGCTTTTAAATGCGGTCTTTCTCCCGTAGTATGTCCGTCTTGTACCACGGTGATATAGTAGTTTTTTACCAGGGCTGACTGGATGGTGGATTCCACACAGAAGTCTGTTGCACTGCCCGCAATAAACAGTTTGTTTACCTGGAGTGTGCTTAGTTTGGTTTGCAGTTCCGATTTGTAAAAGCTATCATTGGCATATTTATCTATGAGAATGTCGGAAGGAGCCACATTTAATGCATCCAGGATTTCCCAATCCGGAGTATTTTTTTCAAACTCCCCGGTTCCGGTTCCATCGTGTTGAATATGGACTACCGGGTAGTGATGTTTACGAAAAAGTCCCGCAAGTTCATTTATCCGCTGTACCACACCATTGGTATCATAATTAAGTGCTTGCGGAGTAAAAGAGCCTTTCTGCATATCAATGATCAATAAAGCTTTTCTGTTTTTCATGAAACATGGATATTGCTTCCGGTATTAATCAGAAGTATCAAATACCAGTAGAGATATATCATGGTAATTATCCCGGTATATATTTTATTCAAATATATAAATATCCGGTCGGAAGGGGAGAGATCTTTCCTGAAGTTTTTCTGGTTAAAATTCCTTCATCCCATCCGGCCGGACAGTTATAATTCATATTCTGTAAATTGTGGACAGCAATGTATTACTGTTGTTTAAAGTAAGGATCATAGAATTCAGATACCCGGATCTTGCGAGTAATCCTGCCATAGTGTATCCAGTTGTTTACCGGTATAATTCTGCCAGAACGCTTCATCGTACGGTGCGGTTCTCAACTGGCTGTCCAGTTCCTGTATGATGCCTTCGTACCGGTTTTCCAGCCATACGAAGAAACGGGCGGTAACCCTGTACGAGTCCGTATAGTTTTGTTCCGGGTTGTAGTCCGGTAAACTCCAGTTGGCTTCTTCATTATGCAGGCCGTATTTGTGGCGAACATAGTCCGCAATGCCTTCACTGACCCAAGAGGGGGAATTGCCACCGTAGGACTGTACCAGGTGCATGATCTCATGTGTTACCACATCAATATCCTTGGGGTTATTGGTCATATATGAAGTGCCGTATGTAGCAAATCCGCCAAAAACATAAGCAACCCCGTTATAACTCGGCTCTATACGAAATGCAACGGTTTTTTGGGCATCAGGATTAAAATCCTGTATAAGGAGGGGATAATTGGTGAAGAATGTATCAATCATATCGTCTTTTACAGCCACAGGAAAACCTTCGGACTTATTGACAAAAAGTAAGGTCAGTTCCCCGTTTTGTAGAGTGTCTATTTCGGTAAATGGCATAACAGCCTGCTCTTCGGGCGGTATACTGAATAAGCGGAATTCGGATGCCTGGAACATTTCACTGCCCCCGTATAATTGAGATATGTGCCATTTGTAATGGGTGTACCTGGATTCGTTCAGATAAGAATATCTTTTGGTCTGGTAACGGTTGGCAAAAGCCTCATAGGCTTGTTGATCTAATACGGTCCAGTTCTGCCCGTCATTGGAACCACTAAAGGTCCAGATCAGCGGATCGCGGTAATCTGCATCATTCCCGGATGTAATTTCATAAGCCGCTACCTGTACCGGTTCTTCATATTGGAAGGTCACCGTAAGGCCGTCCTGTATATCCTGTACAAGGTATTTGGTAAGCGTATCGTTGTCGATCAGTTTAGGTGAACCTTCGGCACTGTCTTCGCCCAGGTCGTTTTCTATGCTGACGGTCATCATCGCTTCGCCCGTAACATCAAGTTCTTCAAGTACTTCTCCCGGATTATCAGGATTTCCCGGGTTGTCCGGATCTTCTTTGGCACAGCCTATAAGTAATGCGGCAATAAAAAATGATCGGAGCAGGAAAAAAATAGTTGTTTTCATATGATTTGGGTTTAAGTAGGTTTTTTACTCCCCTGTTCACAAGGCTGACCAGGGGGTACTTAAGTGGTTAAAAATTATATCAAAAATACATATTAAAACGATTTAGCAAAATATTTGTAGGATTTTAATGTAGCTAATAGGGTGAGTATATACTTTAGTTTTTGGAGTTCTGGTGGATATTATTTTGGGAATTAGATTTTGGAATGGATCTTTTTAGCTACTGATTCACGGATGTTTTTGAGTGCCTATCTTCCCGGGCGTTGTAACGCCGGTAAATCACATTAAGGTAATTAGCAAACGGCAAATTTAGTGAAGGTTTGGAACGGGGTATATGTGTGTGTCCGCATTTGGCCGTTTTTGGCCGTACTGATACGGACTTCCTTCGGGTCTTGTTCGGAAAAAAAGATGTTTTTCCGAAGGTGATCCGAACAAGACCCGAAGGAAACATGGGGAAGCTTATGCAGGAATACACCCGTAATGCGTAGTTAGAACAAGGCGAAAAACAGATGACCAATTTTCAGGTCATTTTAAACTCCTGTAAAAATACCCTTCCTTTTTTACAATTAATACATATACCATAAACACACCACAAACATACAGATTACTCCTAGGCTTTATTCATAATATATACATAACAAAACTTTGCCCGTAAAAGATTATATTGCCACAAAATCTTATCTATTAACCAATAATTTATTATAACCAAAAAAAAAGAACATGACCTACTTAAAACAAAACCTATGGCTGGCCGTTGTCGCCATGACCACACTTTTTTCCTGTACCCAGGAAGATGAATTACCTGTAAACCCTCTAAAAGAGGGAGAGTTAAACCCGGAAGAGATTTCTCATGTTACCGTTTTCAATGAAGAAGACGTGGCAAACTGGATGTCTTATTTACCAGATGCAGTTTCTTTAAATAGCCTGAGTATCCCCGGCACACACGATAGCGGTGCCCGGCACGAACCCGTTAGCGGAACGGCCAAAACCCAGTCGCTTTCCATTGCGGAACAATTGCAGGCAGGGGTTCGCTTTCTGGATATTCGTTGCCGGCATTACCAGGATGCCTTCGTTATCCATCACGGTTCGATATACCAGCATCTGAATTTCGACGATGTACTGAATGCGTGCAAACAGTTCCTGCAACAACATCCGGATGAAACGATCATTATGAGTGTTAAAGAAGAATATAATGCCGAAGGTAATACGATGTCCTTCCCAGAAGAGTTCAATGCATATGTGCAGCAGGATGCTGCACTCTGGCACCTGGCTCCAGGTATTCCCACATTAGGAGAAGCCAGGGGAAAAATAGTATTGTTCCGCAGGTTCGGTGCCAGTGAAAATATTGGTATGAATGCAAGTCATAACTGGGCAGACCAGGCTACTTTTACCATCAATAACGGCAATTATTCACTACGCGTACAGGATGAATACGTGGTGAGTAATAATACTACCAAGTTCGATAAAGTTGTCCAGGTTATGGAAGAGGCTTTTGAGGCAGGAACGGCAGACAATACCCTTTATGTCAGCTTTGCCAGCGGCTATAAGCAAATATTATGGGCCATACCTAATATACCGGGAGTATCAGATGAAATAAACCCCATGCTGAACAGCTATTTTTCCACGGCGGACGAGGGACGTTACGGAATAATCCCGATAGATTTTATTACTTCTGAACTGGCTGCAAATATTATAAAGGCCAATTTTTAGGTATAGTGGCGCGGTGTTATTAACGCGTTGGCAGCATAGAGATCTTTCCATCTTTTTCCGGCAGGAAAAAGATGGAATTCACATATCAAAAACTAAAAAATAAAATTTCTTTTAAGGGATTAACATCTTTTCTGAGTCTCTGTTAAAAAGATAGAGAGCTTGCTGCCCGGCAGTAAAAGGTGGAAATATGGAATGGTTTTTTAGTTTTTCTTACGACAATAGTTTTTTTGACAAGCTGATAGAACAGTCCGGCAAATACAACCTGGCCCGTCATATCTACGTCAGGGATAACTGGATGGTAGCGAGATTCCCCAATGCTCATATGGAATGTGCTTATGAGGAGATAGAGCAGGGGCTTATCCTAAACTTTGCCCGATACAGCAGTACGGAGCAGCTACCGGAAAATTCCCTGATCTGGTTACCGTCTCCCGGGGAAGAGTATTATTTTCTAAAACTGGAACTTTCCGACCGTCCCGCTACGGTATCGGCATTTGAAAAAGTGTTGTCGAAAACAGGTTCCGGTATTCCCCAATCTTTCCTGGTTTCTTCCGGATCCTATTTTAAGATTAAACTCGAAGGAGGGATAAAACAGGATGCTTTACTTATCGGTATATCCATGAGCCGGGATTTTCTGCTGTACTATCTCCAGCATCTTTTTCCGCCCGGTCACCCGGTACTTACTGAGATAAAATCGGGAACGTTCCGTTATCACCGGATGCAGATTGACCAGGCTATTTTCGAAGAAATGGACAGGCTTAATAAAAGTGATGCCCTGTCCAAAAATGATAAATTTGCGATCAAAGCTCGTGTTTACAGCCTGCTGGACCGGTATTTCAAAAAACTCCTGGTGTATTCGGAGGAGGAGGAAGCACCGGTATCTCGCTATTACCTGGAACAGATGTCTTATGCCAGGGAACAATTATTGGCAGCGGTGGTTTCGGAAGTATCTCCTCCGGCTATAGCCGAAATTTCCAGAACACTGGGAATGAGCGAACGGAAATTTGAAACCCTCTTCAAGTCAACCTATGGTGTGACGTACTACAATTTCTTTCTTCAATCCCGTATGGACAGAGCAGGCGAGTTGCTCGCCGAGGGCAGATATTCCGTATCTGAAGTGGCCCGGATGGTTGGTTATCAACACCTCGGGCATTTCAGCCGTATTTTCAAAAGATTCCACGGTTGCCTGCCCAAAGAATTCAAAGTCTTTTAAGGGGTAGAAACTGTAACCCGGGGTTTCGATACATTCCGGCGGAGCCGGAACACTCAACCACTTCCGTTTTGGCTTGCCCAAACTGACTACAACTGACTACGCCTAACATAGGTTGCCTTTTTTCTTAAACTTAATGTATAATGAAAAAAGGACAAGAACACAGGGTGTTTGATTTAGGCCTCAAATTGCAATTAGTCAAGCAGATTGAAAAGGGAGAACTCCGGGTTCGTGATGTTAGCGAGCTTTATGATGTAAGTACCACGGCGGTATATAAATGGTTACGTAAATATTCCGATCTTTACGTGAGTAATACCCGAATGATAGTGGAAAGTAAAAGTTTATCAAAGAAGCACAAAGAGCAGGCAGAGCGCATTAAGGAGCTGGAACGGGCTTTGGGTCAAAAGCAAAT
>NZ_JBRKIT010000038.1:0-102545 GCF_052983395.1 Sinomicrobium halophytocola | reverse complement strand
ACCGGCTCTAAGAAATTTATACCAACAAAGCTAAAGGGGAAATGAAAAAACTTATACTAACTTCATTAACTAATATTTTTTGTACAGTATTACTGATAGCACAGGATCATATAGTAGTAGATAAAGAAGTTATACTAAACACAGCTACAAATAAATTTCATGGTATAGAATATTATAGAGGTAGTGAAGGAGGATTTGTAAATCCATATGAAAATGATTTTGTTAATTCAAATTTGAAAGATATTGGGGTTGATTTAGTACAGATTAAAGTTCATCTTAAGGACATTGCTCCTATTAATTCAAACACAAATCAAGTAGAATATAATTTTGAGGTTTTAGATAGAGATGTAGAATTATTAAATAGTAAAGGTTACACTGCTGCTATACAGATAATGCCTGACAGAGCCTGGTTTCCATTTCAGCAATATTATATAGATAATAAAGATAATGGTGACTTTGTTTACAGGCAAGACGAAAATGGTCAATTCGATTATGGTTGGTGGAATTATAACTATATGAATGGATTACACACTATGAGCACTTGGCGAAAAGTAATTTATAACATAGCAAATAGATATAAAGATAAAAACATTAGATTGATAATTTTTGATGAACCATGCGTGTATGATGATATAAACATAACAAATTGCACTAACGAAGAAGAATTTGCACTTACTTATGATAAAGCTGCCGAAGTATACATTAACGCAGCACAAGTGGTTAAAGGTTATGACAAACTGAGGCATATAAAAATTGGAGGGTTTGCTGGTCATAAGTTTCAAACATCTGTCTTAGCAAAAAGAATATTCGACAAAGACAATAACAGTTATGATAATCTTGATTTTATTGCAATGAATATTTTTTTGGGTAAAACAAATGACTATATACGAAATGGAAATAACGGTATTCTTAAAGAAGAAAAACGATTTGAAGTTTTGAATAGAACTATACAATTTGAAGAATTGGCGAGTTCTACCTTAGATCAAAATAATGGATTCGCTAAAGAGTTAATGGTAGATTCGTATAATGTTTTCGGTTCTAGCGGACTTACGTTTCCCGCAAACAGAGATCATTTTGGAGCAATACACCAAACTTTAGCACAACTACATGCTTTCCAAGGAGGTATTGATGTTCTTTTAAAATGGAATGTAATAGGAAATTCTGGGGTTTTTAGTAGCGGATTTGGAAACAATCCAATAAATGAAAAAAAACCAACTTATCATGCTTGGAGGTTTATACATGATATTTTAGAATTAAAAGAAAACAATTCAATTGTTGAATGCCGAACACAAGAAGATGCATTAACAGAAAATGTCGAACATTTTACAAACAATGCATACGAAAATCATGTGCAGACTAAGGATGCATTTAAAGTTCAACCCTTTGCAATATTAACACAAAATGGTGGAATTAATGTTGCACTAGTAAATAAGTATGGAAGTGGTCAATCTCGTTTTATAAAAATACCATCTAACATGAAATTTTATGAAACATATAAATTCATAAACGATGAGAATGACACGGATTATAACAATGCTTTTAATATCCATAATACCGGTTTAATAAACGATGAATATTCAATAAATGTTTATTGCCATCCTGAAAGTATAACAGTAATTAAATTTTATGCGGATATCCCTCAAAATATATCAAAAAATAATTCAGATACATTAATTGATCTTAATATAGATAATACACTATTACAGGTAACATCAAATAATTCTGTTTATAATGATGTATACATATACAATTTAAATGGTGTTCTTCTTAAAAATGAGAAGCTTAATAATAATTTTAACGAAATAAACATAAGTGAGCTCTCCGCTGGATTATACATAATTAAAATTATAACTGATGACAATACCACATTAACTAAGAAAATTCTTAAAAATAAATAGAACAAGACAGCACACCGTGTAGCCTTACCCAGATATATTTACCCGCTCTTCGAAGTGTTGCAAGCTCTGCGAACGTCTCCGACTTCGCAGCTTATTATGTAGCCTTCCCTAAAAATGTAGGCTTACCCAATTTAAGACAGTTCAAAATTCAATAAATCTTCATTAATATCATTAGATTGAGGGAAGAAAACATACCATACAAACAGTAGTGGTTTGAATTCTTGAATTGTGATCTGTATTTTCGGGAATTCAGGGTATAATAAAACTTCGTTATTATTTATGTAAAGGATTTGACAAAACGATTTAAAAATTAAGTACTACTTTTACTACCCCAAATAGAAGATTTCGGCAGAAAATTCTTCCAGAATTTCTTAATTGTCATGAACAGATTTAAACTATACTTTTTTATCATTGGGTATTTCTTCATATCTCTCCTTTATGGTCAAGAAGATGGAAAAAGGCTGCTTTTTGACTCATTATCCACATCTACCTATGGCCAATTGGAGAATAAATTCAATTTTTTCCGGCATGACACGATCAGGTCCAGAGCCTACGCTATGGAATACCTGAAAAGAGCAAGAAATGATAATGACACTCTAAAACTCGCAGATGCTTATACTTTGTTCTCTAAGATTTACAGTCCGGCTGTCTCGGAAAAATACGCAGACAGTATCATTGCCCTCACTAAAGACCTTGATGATTTCACCTATCCGGCAAAAGGCTTCATCACGAAAGCTTACGCCCTCCGGCTTATAGGAAAATATAAAGAGGCACTGGACCTGTATCTACAGGCCAACCAGTATGCTTTAAAAAATAACAATACAACCCAACAACTTTACATAAAATATCAGATTGGAATATTAAAAAATGATATTGGTGAACACGAAGATGCATTACCCGCCTTTAAAGACTACATAGGAGAAATCAAAAAGATGTATGAAAAAGACGGGGAAAAACATGTTTATACCTATACCCGGGCATTATATGGCCTTGGTGATTCCTATAATAGAAATGGGCTATATGATTCAGCCATAGCCATCAATCGAATCGGTATGAATATCTCTTTGGAGGACAAAAACGCATTGAACCCCGCATATTTCAGAATGTCCAATGGCATAACCGAGTATTTTAAACAAAATTATACTGAAAGTATTGAAGAGTCCATAAAAGCCGCGGAAGGGATGAAAGAAGTGGGAGATTCGGGAAATCTGATCATATGTTATATGTGTATCGGAAAATCCTATATAGAACAGGGACAATATGACCAGGTGACACCGTATTATGAAAAAATCGATTCCATTGTACAAGCCACAGCAGACATCTTTCCGGATCTAAGGGAGGTGTACGAGTTTTTGATCGATTATAACAAAGCGAACGACAATACAGAAAAACAATTGGAATATGTGGAAAGCCTGATTCATATCGATAGTGTTATATTAAATAATTATAAGCATTTGTCCAAAAATATCAGTAAGAAGTATGACACCCCAAGACTACTATCTGAAAAGGACGAACTGATTGGTAAATTGGAAAAGGGAAATAACACTTTTAGAATAAGCGTCATTATACTAACGACCATTGTTCTAGCCGTTGGCTTGTTAAGTTATAATTTTTACAGGAAACAGCGTCTTTATCGCAGAAAATTTGAAAAGCTGGTAAATGGATCATCTGTCCCTGACAACAAATCTAAAAAGATTGCCACCAATGATCTTGAAGAACTTAATATCTCGGAAGAAGTCTTAGCCAAAATTGTTAAAAAGCTGGAAAAGTTTGTAGAGAAAAAACAATTTTTGCGTCATGATATTACCCTGAATTCTCTGGCAAAATCCTTGAATACAAATACCAAGTACCTGTCAATGATCGTTAAATTCTATGAACAGAAAAATTTTATTACCTATATAAACGACCTCAGAATAAACTACGCCATTGAAAAACTGAAGAACAATCCCTCTTTCAGAAAATATTCCATCAAGGCCATTGGGCAGGAAATAGGCTATAATAATTCACAGTCATTTTCCCGGGCGTTTCAAAAGAAAACGGGTATTTTTCCTTCCTATTTTATCCGGGAACTGGAAAAAAGCCAGAAACATAATAAACACTAATATACCAAGTAATTACACCTTATTATACCATACTGGCTATCCCCGCTCTCCGAAGTGTCATATCATATGCTATACGAATGTCTTTGACTTCGCAGCCTATAGTTAAGGGCATAAAAGCTAATATGGGCCACTCAAAGCCGTGGTTGGGGAGTTGTATATAAAATCATAACCTCCATTATATTATTGATATTTTCATATATTTATAGACGTATTGCTAACTTTTTTAATAAAGCAGCAATACACTTCCCCCTACTTTTGCCCGGAATGAGATTTTTTGTTTTGGATGGTTTTTCTTGTTGGTTTTTGAAAAAATGTTTGGACTACGGTAATCCATAAAATAATTTATGGATAGTACTATACTTTTATCCCACGAATCTAATGATGTTAATAACAGCTAAAAAAGTGTTGTTATCCCATAAAAATTATTCGAATTTAGTCAAAGGGTATGAAGAAAACGAAACAGGAAAGTTGCGGATTGCCGAAGGTAGCCCTGTAAAATATATAGCAGCAGGAGGATTTATATCCAATGCGGGGGATTTACTAAAATGGAATACACTACTGCATTCGGAAAGATTAGTAAAAATGAGCACTCTAGATTTAATGAGAACACCATATGCGACGAGAATCCATCCCATATTTGATAAAATAGCATATGGCTACGGATTACTCTTTAAAGACGGGGAACAAAGTGTTCAAATAGGAGCATTTGGCTATGTACCAGGCTTCCCTACTGCCAACTATTTCTATCCTCAATCCGGAATTAATTTAATTATTTTGGAAAACATAGGCGTAAACCTGGATGATTTTAAAGTAACTTTCAAAACGCATACGGATTTAATGGATTTAATAAAAAACGAACGGCCTGTGGAGTAGATGGCTCCCGCCGTTGTAGCACATGATGCAAAACGAAATACAAATGAACAAAATTATAGTTCTAACATTGTTATTGACAGTAGGGCTTATATCCTGCAAAAATTCTGGAAAAGAAACTGACAAACTTGATATTGCAAAACAATACTACAAGGTTCTTGACAATTCTGATGATGCTGGAATAACATCTTTATTGACCGATAGTCTTTTGACTAAAGAAAGCGAATATGACTATGAGCAGACATTTTCCCTAAAAGAATACATTGAATGGTTGAAATGGGATTCGGTATTTGACCCGACATACGAAATCCTTGAAATTGAGCAGGAAAACGAAATTGTCAAAGCAAAGATTTCAAAAATTGACAAAAGAATCTTGTTTCTTCACGAAGAACCGATTGTCTCTAATCAAGTGATCCGATTTGATAAAAATAAAATAATCAGCGTTGAAACAACTTACGTGATATTTAATGACACGACATTTCTTAAAAACAGGGATGGATTTTTAAACTGGATTGACGAAAATCATCCTGATTTGAACGGATTCATACACGACCAAACCGAGGCCGGTGCTATAAAATACTTAAAAGCCATCGAATTATATAAAAACAGAAAATAATGTGCTACAACATTATGGAAAACCTTAAACTACAGAACAAATGAGACATTTTTATTTAACATTCTTAGTGATTTTTTCTTTATCGTTCTCTATGCATGCCCAAAGTCAAGATACGCTAGTAGACATTGGGGGGTATAAAATGTATTTTAATATCATGAAAGGAAAAGGAACTCCAATTCTTTTTGAAGCCGGCGGGGGTGCTGATAGTTCTGTTTGGAATAATATATTAGAAAAAATTCATAAGGTTACGGGTACCACATTAATTACTTATGACCGGTCTGGATTTGGACAAAGTGAATTAAATCCAAATTTGAAAAACGATTCGGATTTTGGAATAGAAAATGGTATTAAAGAACTGGAGACAGGTCTTTCAAAGTTGGGTTTCAACAATGAAGTTATTCTGGTTTCCCATTCGTACGGTGGATTGTATAATCTGTTATTCGCACGTAAACATCCTGAAAAAGTGCTCTCGGTCATTTTAATAGATGCTACGCTTAGTGATTTCTGGAATGAGGAATTACTGACAATGAGAGATATGAATATTGATATAAGTGCTATAAAAAAGCCTTCAGGTGATTTTTATTTGAATTCAAATTTCAATAAAACAATGCGCTATATGAGAAGTATGCAGTTCCCGGAAAATACCCCAATTACAAATATTTTTCCTGAAAACTCCTTTCCGGGTTTTCCAGTACTTTCAAACAGATGGAGAAAACTCCACAAAGAGCTTGGTGAACATAAGGATCATGTAAAAAATATTATTGCCAGGGGAAGTGGTCATACGGTATTTCAAGATAATCCTGCGTTAGTTATCAATGCAATAATTAAAGCGTACTCAGAAACGCTGGACGAAGGGCAACAAAATGCGCTGTTACACAAGGCTCTGGATAACGCCATGGAATTATCTATTGAAGCTAAGGTAAATAATCGTTCAGAACACGATTTGAATGAATTAGGTTATTCATTTTTGAGAAATGAAGAATTAGATAAGGCTTTAGAAGTTTTTAAATTAACTACAATTTTATTTCCAGATAGTTTTAATGCATATGATAGTTATGGTGAAGCCTTATTGATGGCAAACAAAAAAGAAGAAGCCATTAAAATGTATGAGAAATCAATTGAATTGAATCCAGAAAATGAAAATGGAAAAACAATATTACGGCAAATGAAACAAGAATAACTAGGTACAACAATATCCAACTGGTTCTCGTTTGAGCCCGGCAGAAACGAGGATTAACTGGCTCTACCTGGCGCTCGTTTGAGTGCAACGGAAGCAAGGGACTATCAAAAATGCATTTATAACACGCCTGTAATACGAAAAAATCGATAATGGAAATTAAATTACAAACCAAACGATTACGTATAAGGCCTGTTTCGGTATCAGATCTGGGTATCAAGTCCCTCTTTGAGGGGCAGCCAATACTATGTTCCGGAGCGTTAGCCCCCGCTGGTGCGCGATTGTATCCCCCCGCTACCGCCAGTTTGCAACTGGTGGCGGGCATGAGTAAGTAATGAGTCTTAGAACAAAAAGCTATGATTTAATAGTGTAGTTTTTGTATGTTTAGGACATGAGCAGAAACTACAAACCTGCCTGCCGGCAGGCAAGGTTTTATAACAAGACCGGTGCCTACTGTTTTATGCCGGGCCATGTACATTTTATATTTCGATCGGCCGACGAAGATCCTTCAGGTGTTTTGCGCGATTTCAAGAAATACACCTCAACCTGCCTTATTTTGCACCCGGCAAGGCAGCAACCGGTTTTCCCTGTAACCTGTCATTAACCAACCGACTGATAAAAGCTGTAAAAGGTTTGATATCCTGTTCCACGCTTGCCTTTTCCAATGCCCGCATATATTCGTCCCGGCTTTCCACCGGTATCACCGTCCACGGGTATCCTCCGGAAGCCAACATGACATTCATCAGAAAACGTCCCATACGTCCGTTGCCATCCATATAGGGATGGATAAACACAAATATAAAATGGCCCAATACGGTACGAACTGATGCTTCAGGTTCCTCTTCCAGGAGTTCGAATAATACGGGCATGGCATCCCGCATGGCATCTACATGCAACGGAACGTGTTTGGAATTGCCGATATACACCTGATGATTACGGTAGCCCGACAGGTCGGAAGCCTTCAGCAAGCCTGCGGTCACACTCGGGTCAAACAACTGCCTGTACCATTTGGAGTGGTCTTTATCGGCCTGTACAGCCGGGTTGGCCCCTTCCAATATAGCTTTAATGCTTTCCTTTACCGATTGAAAGGCCTGGTAATATCCCCTGGCGGCCATGGCATCACGTTGTTTGCGGTCTTCTTCGCTTTCTTTGGTGTTCCACTGGCCGGAACTCACTTTTGCAATCAACTCTGGTGTTACACGATAGCGTTCAATAGATAGCGAATGATAAGCATCCGTCAGGTAAATGTCATCCACATCTTTCATAAATGCTTCACGGTCGGCTTGTATCCCGGGAGCCTTGGGAAAATTCGAAATGACCTCTTCACGCATCTGTGTCCACATCAAACGGATGCGATTGGCGTATGGCGAGTGTTCCCTCGCGGGCAACTTCAGTTCCAGCCTGGTATCAAAAGGATCTTCTTCTCGGATATCATAATCTGCTTGCTTAAAAGTATCCATAATCTGATCGGCTATTTTATCCCTGCCCATATTCCGGAATGCTCCGGCCAATCTTCCGGCCAGTGTGGTATGGCCGTTTTCCAATAGTACGGGTAAGAGTTCTGATGCATCGCGTATCAGGGATAATACAGTCCGGGTATCTATGGCATTTCGGGTATATACCGAAGCACCGGCATAGATCAGGGAGGTTTGCAGGCTGTACATTCGCAGACCTTTTTCTATCACTATTTGTTCTACTGTCGGAATCCCGGTCTTGAGATTGAACAGGGACGTATTGTATGGCAATGGTGTTGGCTTATTGTTCCCGTCTTGTGACCGGACAAGTAATTGCTGTGGCACCGTCCAGTTCCCGGCATGGAGTAACAAGGACTGATCTGCCGAAAGGCACCAATGATCGCCATATTTACGCTGAAGGAAACGAGCGATAAACTCCCAATACGAACTAAACCATGCGGTAGTCTCACCGTCTATCTCATTGGGATCAGTAGCTATGTACCACCCTTTGGTCACTTCACGTATAAAACCGTTCTTCACCAATAATTGACGGTGTTTGGGATTGGGTATATCCTCGGTATGGATACCTACTGTCCCCCGATCCTGTAAGCCTTTCAGAAAGGAAAGAGCTTCTACAAATCGTTCTCTCGGTGTTGCCATGATATTATACTCTATAGTTATACTTTGCTGTTCTAACGGGCTATTCTTAGTTTTTCCTTGCGTGGAAATATTAGCAAACACAAATGTACTAAATTTAGCAAACACACACGTTTTGTTTTTAGTAAATATGATCGTGCTGAAATTAGCAAATAATAACGTCGGGGCTCCGCTACCCGCTCTTCGAAGTGTTGTAGGCTCTGCGAACGTCTCCGACTTCGCAGCTTATTACACACTAATGACAGGCCCACCAAGATTTTCCAACTGCGAAATCCAGCTGTAGGCTTACCCAATTTGTAGCCTTACCCTAACGGTAAAGCTCTGCAGGGAGCATGTCTACTTTATAGCAATTAATGCACTTGAAGGTCCGGTCAAAGGCATTACGGACGTTTGATTAAATCCACATTCTTTTGCCCAATTTTCAAAATCTGCTGCAGAAAAGTCAAATCCTTCAGTGGTCTCAATACTCATATTCAATGACATCATTAAGCCAAAAGCGTTTTTGCTTCTATTATCGTCAATAATATTCTCGATAACTAGCAACGCACCTCCTTTTGGTAGAGCATCATATGCCTTTTTTAAAAGCATTTTCTTGTCTTTCAATCCCCAGTCATGAAGTATGTTACCCATTGTAATTACATCTGCTCGTGGTAATTCATCTTTAAAAAAATCACCTGAACAAATCTCTATTTTATCAGTTAATCCTGAAGCTTCGACATTTTCCCTTGCAATTGGTTCAACCGGGGCAAGGTCAAATGAAATGCATTTCATGTGGCTATTGCTGTTGACAATATGTATTGAAAGATTAGCACCTGCACCTCCCACATCACAAAGAGTATTATATTTAGAAAAATCATAATCTTGAGCTAGCTTCATAAAGTGAAAAGATTGAAGTCGCGCCATACCGTGTATGAATTCCCTGAGTTTAGTTTCATTTGCGTAGATAGCCTCAAATACTGTCTTGCCCCCATTTTTCATCTCATTTTGCGGTTTACCTGTTTTTAAACACTCTTCTAAATTATTCCAAAAAAGATACAGTCTATTGTTTGACATTTCTAAAATACTTCCCATATAGCTTGGTTTATTTTTGTCTAAAAACATATCTGAGTCTTCTGAATTACTATATATGGCATTCTCCTTTAATCCAGAACGGTGCAAAAATCCTAATGCGACTAAAGTGTCAAGAAAATCGAATAGTGATCTTTTATGTAATCCCAATTTTTTTTGAATGGATTGCCCTGATAATGATCCATTGGCGAGGTGAGTAAACAACTCCATGTTGACAGCCGTAAGTAAAGTTTTTGAAGCCCAAAACCCCGTTCCGATTTGCATTATTTTAGAAGCGTCCACTTGATTGTTCTTAACAGTGCCCATAATATTGTTTTTTTAATTTATATTACTTAATTATTGCTTATGTTTTTGTGTCATAAAAAATGGAGAGCCTTTGTGCGGTTGTTATTTTTCGCGGGAAAATAAAAGATTGCCAAATCGGCTTTCATTATTATTTTATTACCCTATGATTCCCAGTCCTATCCTACCATAAGGTTTCGCACCCGAAATGGAAAACATATGCACAGATTCTGGCGCCGCACTAAATTTGAAATACCGTGTCTGCAACAGTAGTATGGCTGGTACAATAGGCAAAACCCAACTGAGAATTTTATTTTTCATGTGTTCTGTTTTCAATTAGCGAATAAACTTTTCCCAATTTTTATCTGCTTGCCTGTGTACATTCATTTCATCTTGATTCTAGATCGTTAAGGTATTCGAGAAAAAAGTGTGATAGAACAAATACAACCTGCCGTCAAGGATTTTAAGGATCTCGGGATCTACACTAACTTTTTCACCGGAATCGCCCATGGCACAGGCGCACCAACCTCTGTATTGAGGAGCATATTTTTCAGGATCGGTCTTAAAAAGATTTTGATCTAAATTTCTATTTTCGGTTTGTGCTTGTCCCCAAATGGTAACGGAAAACAAGAGCGGAACAAAAAACTGTGAAATAGACTTGATCATATTGATTTCTTTTAATGCTGTAAAACTACAGAGTTGAGCAATCAATAATTGTCAGCTACTTTACATTTTGAATAAAAAAGTTTAAATCTTAGTAATATCGGTTATGATAATTTCCTTTTAAGTGTAGATAAGAAGCCCCTGCTCTACGAAGTGTTGTAGCCTTGCCCAATCTAAGATACTACTCAATTGAATTAGTCAAGATTTAATCTGGCAGTTACGAGTAAAAAAGTAATTTTAAAACCAGATTAAATATCAACTCATACACATGGGGTGCGTGTGGTCGCTCTTCCAACACATTGTGTAATGGATTTAAGTTACTTTTTCGTTCTTTTGTCAAAATTTATTGTAGACTTTTAATGATACCATTTATGCAAAAAAACTACTATTCCCTTAAAAAGTTTCGTTTACTTCCTTCCTTAGGTAAAACCGTCAGCCTGGCTATTTTTACAGTATTGATTTCCAACGCGACTATTGCTCAAACTGCCAAAGGCCAATACATCCGGGCATCTGTAGGATATGGCATATCTGCTCCTTATGACGATGTAGATACGTACGGTTCCGGTTTTTATGCACAGGGAGAATACTTGTTTAACCTGAGGACATGGTTTAGCCTAAGGCCATATGCCGGGATTATATTCACCAAAACAAGGAAAGACGACAGTGCGCAACGAGAACCGGATGACAAGATAACTTCCAATGCATTTCTTATTGGCGGCAAGGCACGGATTACGGCGCCCATTCCGTGGGTGGCCCCGTATGTAGAGGGGGGTATAGGTGCCTCTTTGGGTTCCTTTGAAACCTATACCGCATATACCGACATAAAAAAGAGTGGCCTGCTGTGGCATATTCCTTTTTCCCTGGGCTTGCAATTAGGCCCTAAGCATAACTTTGATATCGGGTTTACATATTATTTTCATCCGTCTGCAGAACAGTTTGCCGGAGCCCTGGCCTTCGGATTGTCTTTTCCGGTAGATTAGCATACTCCAACTGGCCCTCGTTTGAGCACCGTGGAAAAAAGAGCCTATCGTAAAAAGCGTTTGTCACGCACTATAAAAACCATTGCTATTTAAAATAGGATCTCGTTTTAAACGAGGTTCAACTACAAGTTGCGGGAATTCCATTTGTTATGGGAGGCAAGTAGTGATTTGTGTATATTTGAGTATTACAGAGCATTTAGAAATATGCTACATGATATGAAACAATTAATTTATATAATTTTTATAATACTAATTGGATGTACGAATTCAAAAACTGATTTTACAGCTGATTTAAATTCTCAGGATGGATATGGAATATTTATGCCTGGGAATGTTATTTTATGGCCTAGTCAAGACACTCTAAATTATCGAAATGTTCCCGAAGATATCAACGAGTATGTTGTAAGAAGTCTACCCTTGCAGGCTGACCAATACTTTTGGAATAAATATTTAGCTAAAAAAATAGAGAAAGACCAGTTTGAGAAAATATCAAAACAATATAACATTGACACAACAAGATTAAGTAATGAGTACATTGATTGTGAAGTTTTAATTTTGATTGGGACACAACAAGGCAATAGGATAATAATCGTCGATTCAGATAACGATGGAGATTTTGGGGATGAGAAACTTTTTGAATATGAATATCCTTTAACTAATCAGGAACAAAAGGAAATACAAAACGCTCTACCACAGGTTTTAACTCAATATGAATATTTCGAGAACAACCAGGTAAAGACCAAGGAAATTAAAATAAAACCAAGCCCATATAAAGGTTCGCTCGGGTTAACATTTGATACTGAAAATCAAATTGAAAAAAAATATTATCTTTTTGCCAGTTTCCCTGAATTTAAAAAAGGAAACATCAATTTAAATGGACAAGACTTAGAAATTTTTGTGTCAAATGGTTTTTCAAGAATAAATTATCTTAAGGGTGAGACTTCATTATTTTTAGCTTCAAATACAGATGCATTGCCATCGGAATTAAAAGGTGATATTCCTTACCAAATTGGAGATGTATTTAATGTAAAAGGTCAGGATTATTTAATTGACTCTATTACAAATTGGGGTGATCAATTATTTATAAAATATATGGGGTTAAATTCCAAACCTACCGGAATTACTGAAGGATTCTACATCCCAAAATTTAAAGCAAAACGTCTTGATAGCTCTATTTTTGAATTAGAGCAATATCCAAACAATTATATTCTACTAGACTTCTGGGGAACATGGTGTAATCCTTGTATTAAGCTAATACCAGAATTAAAACAAATAAATTCCGAATTTTCTAAAGATAAAGTGGTATTGGTAAGTGTTGCTTTCGATAATGATCCTAAAAAGGTCTCAGATTTTATTAGCAAAGAAAACATGAATTGGGAGCATATTTTCATAAGTCAAAATAAACAAGACAGAAACTCATTAGTAGAAAAATTAAAAGTAACTAGTTTTCCAACAACAATATTAATTGCTCCGGACGGAAAAATAATTGCAAGAAATAAAACTTTGGATGAATTAAGAGAAATATTAAAAAACGCGTTGTAGCATCTTGTAAAAATAATTAATGAAAAATCTACTATTCGCAGTTTTATTCACAACAACACCTGGAAACAATACCCGTACTGCTTATTTTGAATAGGTATTAATTTTTAAAAAATTAAGTTATTTTAGTAAAGCAGTTGAAAAACAGGTACTTTTTTTAGCTGCGGAACGTTGGCAACAAGTTAAAAAATGAAATGAACTCGTTTAAACTTTTTTCATTGAAGCGAAAATGAGTCATTTTGGGGCCAATTGCAGTCTTTTTTGAGTTGCATAGCCTAGCTACGGAAGGAAAAAAAGACGAAAAGTGGACACAAAAGGGCCATTTTTTAGCCAATTGAAAAAGTTTAAACGAGTTCAATATGAAAAATAGAAACCTATCACTATTCACCTTATTAATATTACTTTTTACTATAAGTTGTAAAGAAAATGAGAAATCTAAAATGGATGAAAAAGGGTATCAGGAGGTCAATTTTGAAAAGGAAAAAAAAGCCATTTTAGAGCGATTGAATACGGAAACCAAAGATGCTTTTCAAAGGGATTACGAAGCCTGGACAAAAAATTGGGTGCACGACCCGACCATTTCGAAAGTATATATGAACTTTGCTGACAGTACTTTTTCGGAGTCCATCGGGTGGAAAGAAATAAGTCAATTTGTGAAAACATTCATCGAAGAACACCCCGAACCTGAACCCATTCCAAAATTGTTGGATAAAATTGATGTTAGACTTTACGGTAACGGCGCTTGGGTTACATATGAGCAACAAGATTCAATACGTGGACTGAAACGTGAAACCAGGCTCATGGAAAAAGTAAATGGACAATGGAAAATTGCAGGAATGCAAACTACCATTTACGGATTTGAAACAGACAAATCTAATAAATAATACCAGTTGCCAACGCCCCCCGCTGGTGCGCGTATCGCGTTCTCTCTCCTCTCTCGTTTATGCCTTACAATACCATCGTGCGGCAACAGGGGTTCATCATTAATTTGTATTGTTTGTTTCTTAAGATTATTCAGGGCCTTTCAAAGCGGGATATATGATGTTGTTTTATAGAGAGAAAGATCAGGTGCACCGTTTCCTGAAAAATGTAGCAGGCAATGAGGATACTAATCATCAAAACCGTGACCATTGCCCGCTACACAACACACATCATGACAGATAAACAATTACATCGACACCTTAATTTTCGTATCCACTGTTTTCCAGGCAATCCGGGGAGATTTCGATTTGTTGTCCGTAAAGGGCTTCAAATACATCGGCGAGATAATTTCCCTGGTTGGAGTTGTATTTCAATTCAAAGAACATAAGAATGCCTAGATGATTATCTTTTACATATTGAGCAGCATTAACAGCATTTCTTTTTGAAGTGCTGTAACTGGCATCCAAGTTCACCGCAATACCTTCTCCCAACTGAGATTTGGAAAATCCATTATCTAGGTAATCATTTATTTCACTTTCGGACACTCCCCAATAAGACATGGTCCATCCATAATCCAACAAATCCGAAAGTCCCTTTTCTTTATACTCAAAAGAAAGATCTTCGTGAGCTCCGCCCCCGTAAACACCCAGGGCCTTGGCTATAATTTTACCAGGCATCGCTTGCCGAATGGCATGACAAACCCATATTAATGACCTGTTATTACTCTGTGAAGGACATTTGGAGTATTCATCGTCAATCTCAATCCCGTCAAGCCCGTATTTTTCAACGACTTCTCTGACCCTTACCGCATAGGCCTCGGCATCATCATAGTTCTCAAAACAGGACCATCCTGCTTCATCATGGTTTCCCAGGATACTCAGCAATACTTTTGTTCCGGCTTCCTGGAGTTGTTTTACATGAGCAATATTATTTTCCAGGAGGTCGGTTACACCGGGATTCAGTCTTACTTCAGCTTTACCGTTAGCATCCATATTGATATTTCCTGCAAAAATAATAGCTATATCAAAGGCCGGGCTCCCGTCTTCCATGCGAATGCAATCCACATTGGTCAGCAGGCTGTTTTTTGTTTCAATGTATACTACACTCAGGGGTGATCGCGGTTGACTTTCGGTAACCATAGTACCGTTGCTATCTTCCGTTTCTTCATCCGCTCCGGGAAATCCGTATTCACTACAGCTGGTGGTACAACATATTAAAACCAATAGGTTTAATAATGATAGTTTGATTGTTTTCATGTACTTTATTTGTTTTTGGAATGCCCGCTAAGAATGATCATATCGGTTGGTATACCAGTTTTGCTTACGGGCATTCTATAGGTTAATATTTTATTAGTTTAATGGTAAACAAATAGCTTCTGTATTTTATCCGTACGCTGCCGGGTTCTATTTCCGATAATCCGAAAAATTCGTTTATGGCATGGTATTGTCCGAAGGTGGGTTCATTACCGAAATCAAAGCACGGGTCACCGGGTAATCGGTAGGAAGAATCTCGTCTTCTCCTTCAGGTACGCCATCGCGGTCTACCGCATAACTGAATACACCTCCTTTTTTTCCCGTATCGGGCTGCCATGTGGCATAGTCATAAGCCGTACTCTCCTCCAGGGGTATACTGACGTCTCCCCATCTCGCACCACGTTCTTCATAAAAAGAGAATCCGGCGAAAAATTTGCGGGTATCGAATCCCGGGATACGGGCTTGCAGGGTTTGTAAAGGAGTGGCTATTCCTGAAACCGACCTTCCATAGGCCTGTAAAAAGAAATAATCGATGTACTCATACACCCCTACGATGAGATCTATATTCTTACTGCCATGTTCCCCTCCCCAGGCACTGGGGCTATTAGAATCGAGAACCAACAGTTTACCGGTGCCCGATTTAGGACCCAATTCGGCAGACAATGCGTCGAAGACACCAATGGCTTTCTGAAGGTCGGTATCCGAGAGATTACCTTCCACATCTACATCCAGCCCGTCAAGGTCGTATTTCATAACCATGGCATAGATCTCATTGGCCTTTTTCTTATACCCTTCTTCCGTATTCTCATAAGTATCATCTACAAGTATTCCCTGGCCTATGGTCATAATTACTTTTGTTCCGCGTTCCCTGAGGTAAGGAATATAAGAGGAGGTCAGCGAATCCCAGAATGCACTTTCCGGCGGGGTATAGGCTGGAAAAACAATAGCAATATCCAGGCTATCCGGCAATTCATTCATCGAAGTCTGGTTACCCGGTTCGGTAGCCCGGTCTCTCCAGGTTCTGAAATATGCGGCCATCATCTGGTGATCGCTTTTTTTATAGGCCTTTAGCGCGGAAAAATTCTGCTGTTCTTCTATGATCTCTTCTTCTCCCGTCGTGGGAAAATTACAACTCACGAGGAGCCCGGTTAGCATGATTAATCCAAAAATCTGTTTTGTTTTCATAGTATAAATATTTATTAGGTTCGATATATGAGGTAGAAACTTATTGGTATTATAAATAGGATAACCCATATTTGTGGTTCATGAACAAGAACCCATTACATAAGCACACGGAGTAGTCATCTTTTCCGGGAAAAAGCTTTGTGAAATAAATGACACATTGGCTATTCTCATTCCCGGAAATGGAGTAATCCGGTCATAAAAAACATGTCATTTACAATAATTGAGGTAGATTACAGATATATCTGCTTTATTTGAACAATATTTTTATAAAATTCATAATAATACCGTTGAAAACAAAAATTTTTAGACAGATAACAATTATTAAAAGACAAACAACAAGTTTAAACCACAATACATTTAAACGTAAAAATGACATTTTAAAAACTAAAAACGTATACAATGCCGATCTAATAAAAATCGGCAATTACCTCAGCAAAAATTAACAAAGACATTAAAATGCCCCCCTGCTCAACAAAGTGTCGTATGCTATGCGAAAGTCTTTGACTTCGCCAGGCTAGGAATTGTGTATATTTATATATTGTGAGCAAGCAAAAAATGAGAAAAAGTCTGATAATACTGATTTTGGCAATTACAGGGCTTTGTTCCTGTAGGCAAAAAAGTAATTCAGGAACAGACAAGGTTGCTATTGAATCAGAGATGGTAGACGCAACAAAAAATAACAACAGCCAACTATCACTAATCCACGATTTAGAAAGATATATTTATACAGACACTACATATGTGTCTTCTAACGGAAAAGGGATAACCGTACAAAACAGCCTTCCAAAAGGCGGAGGCATTGCACCTGATGGAACGCAATATTTTGATTCGTCGGGAAAAAGACGCGCATTTACCGCGTTTTGGACCCGGATAATCAATGAAACGACTACTCCATTAGAACTTAATATTAATTTTCCCGCTGATTCATTTGCAATTTCCGCTCCATCTGACTTATACGTGAAATTGCTTTTACCAACTCATACAATGGCATTTGATAAACTTTCAATGTATAACTATGGTCTAACCGGATTAAAATCCTATTTAGATGCTAATTTTAATAAGGCTACCCTGTTACAAAAAACGATTAAGCCCAATGAGGAACATATGTTCTATATAGTAGCGCTTTCTTATCCGGAAGGACGAGCCCAAAGAGCAGCAATTATCTTGAAAGAACAAGAACTTTACTATAGAATTAACATCGCAGATCATGGTTCTGTAGAAATTCCTTGCGGGAAGATTGCCTTTAAGCATCCCCCAAGAAAAGGACAGTAAGTTCTGAAAAAGAAGCTTAAATTTACTGATATGACATGAAGAGAACCAAACTGGTCCGCGTTTGAGCCCGGCAGAAACGAGGGCCTATTGTAAAAAAGCGTTTGTAACGTACCCTAAAAAGACATTACAAATATCAGGTACGAACAAAATAATATTGACCTAAACAATTTCCCTATGAATAAAATGGTAGCACTCTTTTGCTTTATTTCCTTTCTATTTGTCAACACTGGTTGCAAGAACGATACCGGCTCAAAAAAACAAATAGAGAAAACCGAATATGAAAAGACATTAATAGTTAAAGAAAAATGGCATTGGGGTAATGACAAAAAGCAAAATGAAAGTGCAGGATATGCACAAGTTGTTAAAGTAGGCAATACAATCTATATTTCTGGTGTCCCCACAGATGATTTAAGTCCCAATGGTATAGCTAGAGTGTACAAAACATTAGAAGAATGTTTGAATGCTTTTGGAGCATCCTCGAAAAATGTAGTGAAAGAAACACTTTATACTACAGACATCGAAACAATGAAAAAATACAACAATACGAGAAAAGAATTTTATCAAGGGGACTTTCCAGCAGCTAGTTGGGTACAGGTAAGTAGATTGTATGAATCCAATGCCAAATTAGAAGTGGATTTAATTGCACAAATCGCAG
This sequence comes from Sinomicrobium halophytocola, assembly GCF_052983395.1. Classification (NCBI taxonomy): domain Bacteria; kingdom Pseudomonadati; phylum Bacteroidota; class Flavobacteriia; order Flavobacteriales; family Flavobacteriaceae; genus Sinomicrobium; species Sinomicrobium halophytocola. The sequence continues at coordinate 83,953 of NZ_JBRKIT010000038.1, read as the reverse complement.
AGGGTGATGAATAAACCCGTTCTCCGAAGTGTTGTAAGCTTTGAATGTCTCTGACCTCACAGTCTATGATGGGAACAGATGGTTTAGCTTTACCTGATTAGGGGAAGGCTACAATCACATTTTTTAAATTTCGAAATTGAAATAAAAACCATAAAGACGCCAAGGATGAAGATGAATAAAAGCATATTAAAGTTCATCGTGTTCATAAAAAAGGGATCGTTACTTTGTAATTTAAAGAGATCTTGAAAGATCGTTAAATTAAATAGATTATAAAGCGCATGTAGTATAATTACTAAATATAGATATCTGCTTTTTAAATAAATGTATCCCAAAAATAACCCTCCAAGAAAAGCCGGAAGAAGGCCAGAATCTGTTCCTGTATGCGATAAGCCGAATAATACAGCCGAAACCATTAGTGCCTTACTAAAACCATAGGCTTCAAAAAGGCTTTTTGCCAGAAGTTTTCGAAAAAACAATTCTTCCAGATACGGTAAAATTATCAGTATTGAAATAATAGAGATTACATCTAAATCGGTATCCGGAGAAGTGTACTCTTCTCTCCCCGGAAATAATCTCCAAAAAGAAATTACTACGGAATTATTAATCAAAAATAATCCGGCTATACCAATAATTCCATAAAAAATTAATTTTGAATTTGGTAACCACTTTACAATAAAAAATTGCCTTGATAATCTATTTGAACTCCAATAAGACCCCAGGTAAATAAGAAAAGTATAGCTAAATATTGTAACTATAACTTGTAAATAAACCGGAACGCCATACGAAACAAATATTTTGTTAGCCAAAAAGTTTAACAATATCAATACTAAACTCAGCAATATTGCTTTGTAAAACCAATTATGTATTTTCATTTCAACGAATAGCGTTTATGATATTTATTTTTCAATACCTGCTTTACTGAAATTACTGGTTTTTATAACGGTTATCCCGCATTCTTAGTCTCGGTCTTTACCCCTCCTATAATTTGTTTGCGGTGAAGATATCCCCATGCCTTGAGTGCATCGACTACCGGATGAAGAGATTTTGTATGTGGCGTAGCACTGTACTCCACAATGGGAGGAAATGCGTCAATAACTTTACGTCTTACGAGTTCGTTCACTTCAAGCTCTTTAAGTTCTTTTGACAACATTCTGTCACTAATCCCATCCACCTCTTTGGCTATTTCCTTAAATCTTTTTGTTCCATTTAAAATGGCAATCAAAATCTGTAATTTCCATTTTCCATTCAACACTTCCAATGCATCCCGGACAGCCAATAGATCTTTGTTATCACATTTGTTGTTATCCCCTCTTCTATTCATTACTTACCTTTTGTATAGTGCTTACTAAAAGTATAGTACTAATTATTAATAATCAAATATACTTAATATTGCATGAGCACTAGTCACTTATGTACCCGAAAAACATGTTTATCATATTTTAATTATCAGATCAGTAAAACCAAAAAAACAGGAACAATGCAGAAAAAGAACAGTTCGGGCCTTTTGAAATGGTCGTATTATATAGCTACCCTATTGTTTACCTTGATCATAGTGTTCTCCGTAGGGAATTATTTGTTTAACAACGATTTTATCCGGGAAGGTTTTATTAAAATGGGTTACCCTACATATATTATTTACCCTTTGGCAGCAATTAAAATTCTCGGGCTCGTTGTCATATGGAGCAGAAAGCACAATCTACTTTATGGCCTGGCATACGCAGGTTTTTTTTATAACTGTATCCTGGCTGCTTTTGCTCACCTTATGATTAGCGATAACGGACAATGGTTTGCGGTTGTTGCTTTAATATTAATTGTGATATCATATTTTATGTCAAAGCAATTGCCGATCAATACGTCTAATAAAGGAGCATTAAGCGAAAAGAGAGATAGAGTTTGAGCCGGGGTTTCGGCACATCTCAAACAATGTTCGAGATATTCAGCCCCCGCTCTCCGAAGTGTTGTATACGCTGCGAATGTCTCTGACTTCGCAGCCCATTGCACATCCATGGCAGGCCAATGCATTCGCTCCTACTTCGGCAAGTGCTCAGCACTGGTCTCTGGAGAGCTTGCAAAATGATGTTTCATAACGTTGAACCACATTTTTGTAATGTGTTTAAACCTTTTCATTGACCAGGTTTTTGCAATAATAAACGAGTAAGACTTGTGAGAAATCGGGATACATCTCAGAGAGGTGTTTTCATTTTTTCTTTTTATTGAGGGTTTGGGCTGCAAAATTTCAAACTCGCAGCGCGGATTTTATCCGTTTTCTCTTCTGATCTTCATTTGAGTTCAGCAGGAATAAAGGCTTATCGTAAAAAGCGTATATTTAAACCTGTAAAATCACAACCTGGCCTATGAAAAAAATTACTCTTTTATTTTTGCTCTTATTTGCTTTGGAGGGATTTGCCCAGGACAACACCTTAGTTACCAATTCCCCCTTTCCTTACCCTGCCGGGTTTTATGAAAGTTATGAAGATTTTCAGCAAAGAACTCCTACCAAACCGGTTATTTTCGAAGCAAGCCAACTGAAAAATATACTTTCTACCGGCTTCCAGCTTATAGAGAGCAATGGCAAACGGATAAAAAAAGCTTTTGCCGTTTCGGACGGTGAAAAGCTATATGTACGTGTATCGCACATGAAAAAGCATTTTGCAGATAAAAACAAAGGAAACCCCATAGATGTGCGCCGCGATTATTCCCCGGCCTACCTGGTCAATGACCAGTATGCCTATTTCGAAAATTATTTTTACAGTACCGGAACCGCCATATTAGGTGCCGGGGCCATGCATCTCCGGGGAGTGCTCTACAAGAAATCAACCGGCGATTTTACCGTTTTTAAATACGGCGACGATGTAAAGCTCTTTTTGGAAAATAACTACCCGGAAATGGTGGGGGATTTCGATTTTTCTGAGAAAAAAATAAATGTGACCATCGTTCGACGTGTTATGGAGGCCATTTTTGATAAAAGTAAATAAAGTAATACGTTTTGTCTGCTATATACTTTTAAGGTGAGCATTGCGGCAACGAAGGGCTATCCCCCCGCTGGTGCGCGTATCGCGTTCTCTCTCCTCTCACCAGTTCCCGCTACCGCACGATGGCATCGCGCGGTATCTTTAATTTCCCGAGCTTTACTCATGCCCTATTTTTCCAGAAATGAAAAATCTGTACATTTAGCCTATGAGCAGAAATTATAAGTTCCATAACCCGGAAGGCCTGTACTTTGTGAGCTTTGCTGTAGTGGAGTGGCTGGATGTTTTTACCAGGAATGAATATAAGAACCTGCTGTTGGAAAGTTTAGCATTTTGCCAAAAAGAGAAAGGTATGGAAATTGTGGCCTGGTGCATTATGACCAACCATGTACATTTGGTGTTCAGGAGTGTAGGCGGGCAACATCCCGCAGTGCTGTTGGGTGATTTTAAGCGGTATACCAGTAAGGCCATAGTAAAGGAAATACGGGATAATCCGAAAGAAAGCAGAAAAGAGTTTTTGCTCGAAAGGTTTAAAAAAGCTGCAGGAAAGTCGTCCAACGTTACCGGGTATCAGTTTTGGAGACACGATAACAAACCTATTGAACTTTGGAGCAATAAAGTTATACAGCAAAAGGTAAACTACATTCACAACAATCCGGTAGATGCAGGCTTAGTATTTAGGCCGGAAGATTATGTTTACAGCAGTGCTGTGGATTATGCGGGAGAAAAGGGAGTGTTGGATAATGTGGTGGTTTTTCAGTATTTTGGTTAAAGTTTATGCCACACGATACAATCATGCGGCAACAGGGGTACGGAACCCGACATAAAAATCGAAAGGAGTTTAAACCAGCTATTTTTTAAAGAAGATGATCAGCTTAAAAAATTAAAGGACCTGATAAAAAACCCATAAACATGAAACAACAAAAAGTCACATGCGGATTAACCGTTTCTCTTGACGGGTATGCTGCCGGGCATAATCAAAGTTTTGAAAAACCATTTGGAGACCATTTCGATTCGGACTTGCTGGATCGTTGGATGTTTTCTGAGCCGGAAAAACACAATCATAAAAAAGAAATAGATGCTATTCTCGACGCGGGCGCATTTATCATGGGCAGTAATATGTTTGGGCCCAAAGACAGAAGGGACAAACCGGAATGGAAAGGATGGTGGGGTGACAACCCGCCATATCATACCCCCGTTTTTGTGCTCTCACACCATGAGCGGGCCTCAGTAGAAATGACAGGGGGAACGGTATTTCATTTCGTTACAGATGGTATTGAATCGGCACTCAGAAGGGCGAAAGAAGCGGCAGGAGACCGAAATGTAAAGATCATGGGAGGAGCAAATACCATCAATCAATATCTGGCTGCCGGCCTCATTGACGAATTGTGGCTGCATGTAGTTCCCGTTACTATTGGCACAGGCTCCCGGCTTTTTGAAGGGGTACCCGACCTTAAACTCCAACCGGTTGAAGTAAGCGGAACCAGTATAGTGACACACATCAGATACAACGTTTTGAAATAGAATTTGTCGTTACAAGAGGGTATAATTCTCTTTTAGGGTATTACCGGTCCTCGTTTGAGCCCGGCGGAAACGAGGGCCTATTGTATCATGTGTTTACTTCGATATCCCGATATTATCGGGATCAGCACAGGTGTAACGTGCGAAAAAGCTTATGCTAAGGCAGTAATCTTTGCCTCCTCTTCGCATAATCTTAATGACATATTTGCAACCCGGGGAAAATGCAGGCTATTTGAGAGTACTTCTGTTTAGGGGAGCCTTACATGCGGCCTCTAATACACTTCTGATAATTTCAAGATTTGGTTATTTACAAGAATTTCAGGATTTACTATTCGTTTTTTAGTCTTCAACTTTTTATTTTCCAATCCATTACCTCTGATTTTATCAATCCATTGGATTAAATTGAACTCCTGATTTATTTTATCCATAAGATAAAAGTCGTCCTCGAAAAAGTCCTTTTCTTCAATTACTCCTTTTTCCAAACAATCTTTAATTATCGTCTTCATTATTATATTTATCTCTACATTTTCCTCACCTTCAAAATATTCAGCTGTCAGGAAGTTGTATTTTGCCTGGAACCATTTTCCGTAATCTTCGGATTTCAGGACAATTCTATGATCAAAAGTCGCTAACCCATTTATAAACCAGGAAATCTCTTTTAGTGAAATTTCTCCGATTTGAAACATATCCCTAAGTGTATAGTCTATCCTATCCGCTGACAAATAAGGTAACGGGTATTCTAAAAGTTTAAATTTTTCGATATCCATAAACACCGTTCTATCCATTTGATATTTCTCCAATACCGCGTTTAATTCACTATCTTTTAAAACCGCACCATATCTATTTTCGTGATAATCTTCCCCTTCGATGTCAAGTACATAATCAATTAAATGAGAAAATGCGGTATGCGAAATATCATGAATTAATCCGGCGATTTGTTCTTCAATACTTCCTCCAAGTTTTTTTATGATTAGCATTACCCCAATCGAATGCTCAAATCTTGTATGATTTACTTTTGGGTTAACTAAAAAGATAGAACCTCCTTGATGAATTTTCTTCAATCTCTGAAAGACATTTGTGTTTATGATTTCTTCAATTACTCCTGAAAATTCAAACTCTCCATATATTTTATCTATGTACTTCATTTCTTTTAGCTTGCACACCATTCATTAATACACTGCAAATTCCGCTGAAAACGGATAGGTGTTCCGTTTCAAAACGGACACTTTTCTCAAAAATTTTCGGTTAAATTAATTAAATTTTTTTACTGTTCTTTTCTAAATTTTCGCATCGATTCTCCTTGCCATTCTGTGCTGTAAGAACCATTAGTTAATCCATCTGATATGGCATCGGCAATAGTGGGTTCCTTTAAAGCCTTTACGGGCAACTGCGAGCTAATTATTACAGAAGCAGTTCCATGGCGCTCATCTCCGATAACGCCAGTTTTCAACTGGTGGCGGGCATCCGAGGCTCTGCCTCGGGGCAGGCCAGATAATCCCGAACTATCGGGATCAGGACAGGCGTGGGGGAATTAGATCCAATTAATGGGATTTAAAAATTACCGGCAAAGGCCCGGTTGCTCAAACAAAGTAGCTGTGTTATGCATGATATTTTGTCCTCAGGTTATGTCCCGAATTCAAATTCCCGGTATGAAGTAAAAAAATAAAAATATGATTTACCGTATTTCCGAGAGACTTTCTCAATATGGAAAACGCCTTTGTGATATGCCCTTCTACGGACTTGATAGAAATATTGAGGTGGTCTGCTATTTCCATATTGGTCAATCCCTCCTGTTTGCTTAACAGAAAGGCCTCTCTGCACTTCGGGGGCAGGTTATCTATTTCTCTTTTCATCATAGCAATGAGTTTTTCCATCGCATTATCGGGCTCTTCATGGATGTAATCCCGCAGGGAATCGATATGTATTTTTTCTAAGGCAAATACAGGTCTCATCTTACGGTAGTGATCTATAAAGTTGTTGTAAACGCTTTTGTATAAATAATTTTTCAGGTCAAGATCATCTTTCAGTTCTTTTCTCTTCTTCCAGACCCTGATCAATACGTTCTGTACAATATCCTCCGCCGAGTCATGATCTCCGACGAGCGTAAAAGCATAGGTACACAGGGTATGGTGATACTTATCCACTAAGAACGAATAGGCTTCGGACGTTCCGTTTTTCAGCTCCTGCACCAGGTTCTCCGTATTGTTAAGATCATGTTTCATTTATAAAAAATTATGCATCTACCTGCAAATATTAAAAAAATATTAAAAAAAAATATTAAAAAAGCAAGGGTTCTTCCGGAATGATACGTTTCAATAATGAAATCTAATACAGCATGTCCATAAAAGAACTGAGATTAATAGTAAAATACCTCACCCGGCAGGCATCCCTTTCCGAACTTGACGAACTTTCGGAAAAAATGTGGGACCCGTATACCCGGGAGGAGTTCAAGAACTATGCAAAAATCAATTTTATCATTGACCATAACATCAAAAAGTTTAATACCCCGAAATCCAGGGAGCAGCTCCTGGCGTTTATAGGGCGCGAAAAGAAAGCATCCGGGTTACGCCGTACTGTTCGTATCATAAAATATGCAGCTATCCTGCTACTCTTCTCCGGCGGTTCTTATTATTTATATAACGGGTTTTTGGAAAAAACTCCCGGGAGCAGTGCTATTACCACCGTTGAAGTAAACCACATTAAACCGGGGTCTGACAAAGCCATCCTTACCCTTCAGGACGGATCGCACCTGGACCTGGCGGAAGAAAACATAACCACGGCAGCACTTAAAAATAACGGTAAGACCCTTTCGTATAACGACGGGTATGCAGACGACGCTTCTCCTGCATACAATCATATTACCATTCCACGGGGAGGACAGTTTCAGATAAAACTCTCGGACGGCACCAGGGTTTGGCTCAATTCGGAGACCAAACTGAAATATCCGGTGGCCTTTGTCAAAGGAGAAACAAGAAGTGTAGAATTGCTCTATGGCGAAGCTTATTTTGATGTCGCCCCTGCCTCCCGGCATACGGGAACAAAATTCAGGGTAGTCCACCAATCGCAGGAGATCGAAGTACTGGGTACGGAATTCAACATAAGAGCCTACCGGGACGAATCTCATATAGCCACGACCCTGGTAGAGGGCAAAGTAGCCATAAGTGCGGGAGACATTGATTGTATTCTAAAACCCAACGAAAAAGCCAGCCTGAACCTTCAGGACCATAAAATGGATATTTCGATCACCGATGTTTCTGATGAAATATCCTGGAAAAAAGGGGTGTTCAGTTTTACGGGCATGTCCCTGGAAACTATAGCAAAAGTGCTGGACCGATGGTATGACGTTCAAATTATTTTCACCAATCCCGAGCTCAGGAAAGTAAAATTTAACGGGATGATCAGTAAAAAAGAAAACATCGAGGAAATACTCAATCTAATCGTGTCAACCAATTCCATTAATGCCTATGAGATAAAAAACAAACACGTGTACATTAAATAAACAGAGGGAACAAAGTATATACCTGGACAGTAGCGTGCTTTGGTTCCCCCCTTGCTTTAACCAGTCAAAACAGTATTAACCAATCAAAAACATAGTCAAATTTATGAAAAATAGGTTAACTATAATCCTTATTCCTTATGGGAAAAGATTACTTACATGCGTAATGAGAACACTAATACTTCTCCTGTGCTGTTCTGGATTCGGGTTTACACCAAGCGAATCGTTATCACAGAACAAATTTATACAGATACAAACAGACCAGGTCGTCTCCATCGATGTGGTATTTGACATGCTGAAGGACCAGACGGACCTTACGTTTATATACCCGGAAAATTTCTTTAAAGATGTTCCCGAGGTACATTTGAAAAAGGGAAAAATACGTGTCAATAAGCTTCTTGAAGACCTTTTTTTGAACTCCGGTTTTGAACTTCGGTTCAAAGGGGACAAAATTATAATTACGGCCGGGGACATCACCGACCCCCAGCAAAATTATCCTGTCAGCGGAACCGTCCTGGACACCGGGGGCATACCCCTGGCCGGTGCCAATATCCTGGAGAAAGGGACATCCAACGGAACCCAGGCCGATTTTGACGGTAATTTCTCGCTTAACGTATCCGGTGAAAACGCCATACTTGTGGTGTCTTATATAGGGTTTACCTCCGAGGAAATCAACGTAAACGGCAGATCCGGGATTACGATAACCCTCACCGAAAGTGTAGCCAGCCTGGACGAGGTACTGGTCGTAGGATATGGTACACAAACCAAACGGAAGGTGACAAGCGCCATTTCCTCGATTACGGCGGAGGACCTGGGGGAAACATCGAATGATGCTTTTTCAAGGGCCCTCACCGGGAAAATGCCGGGGGTACAGGTACAGCAGACCACCGGGGCGCCGGGAGGAAATATTGTGGTTCGCGTCAGGGGTGGCGGTTCTTTATCGGCAAGCAACGATCCGCTTTACGTCATAGACGGATTCCCGGTAGAGCAGACCAATATCGGGGGGTCTGATCAGGGATTTAACCCGCTCTCTTCCATAAACCCCAATGACATCGAATCCATACAGGTCCTGAAAGATGCTTCGGCATCGGCCATTTACGGGTCCAGGGGAGCCAATGGAGTGGTTATTATTACGACCAAAAGAGGAAAATCGGGAAAAAACAGTTTGGATTTCAGCGTCACTACCGGGGTACAGTCGGTCATTAACAAAATGGATCTGCTCAATGGCGACCAGCTTCTGGACCTGGTGCGGGAGGCCTATGTGAATGCCGATGCCTCTACGTCTCCCGGGATACCATTTCCCCAATTCCTGGATAATGAAAGTCAATACCGTGGAATCAATACCGACTGGCAGGACCAGATCTTCAGAAATGCGGTAGTCCAGGATTATCAACTCTCCGCTTCCGGGGGGAGTGAGGATTTTAAATATTTCGTATCCGGGGCCTATCACGATGAAGACGGAGTCGTATTGTCTTCCGGCTTCAAACGCTTTACCCTGCGAACCAATTTTGACGTAAACATTACCGATCGCCTGAGACTCGGAACGAGCATTACCCCTAGTTATTCCATTATGGACGAAGTGAATGCCGAAGGACACTGGGCAGACAACGCGGTGATCAACGAAGCCGTCATTTATTACCCCTTTCTCAAACCTGACGAAAGCGCCGAAGAGTTTGTAAACAACGATCCTAATTTTACCTGTTGCGGCACGCCCAATCCCGTGCTTACGGCCAAAGAATACGATGCCGAAAGCAGCCAGTTGAGACTTTTGGCCAACACCTATCTCGAAGTAGACCTTGCAGACGGACTAAAAGCCAAAACAAGCTTCGGGGTAGACTTTTTCGATTTTGAAAGAAACGAGTTCAACCCGGCCATCATTAAGCGAAATAATGATGATAACTCTGCAAATTCCAGGAAATTATCCCAGCGAAACTGGCTTACGGAAAACACCATAACTTATGCCAAATCCTTTGGCAAACACAGTTTTGATGTACTGGGCGGGTTTACCTACCAGGAAGAAAGGGAACAGAACAATTATATTGCGGCAAACGGTATCCTGGGAGATGCCATACGGACCATCAACGATTTCAATACGGTAACCGAAGCCTCTTCTTTTGTTCAGAAATGGAGTCTTGTGTCTTTGTTGGGGCGAATGAATTACGCGTATAATGACAGGTATTTTGTCTCTGCCGCCATACGACGCGACGGTTCTTCGCGGTTCGGTGCCAACAGGAAATACGCGACTTTCCCGTCCGTATCTTTGGGATGGCTGATTTCCGAAGAAAAATTCCTTGCCGGTTCGCAAACCTTAAATATGCTGAAATTGCGGGCGAGCTACGGACAAACGGGAAATAACCGGATAGGAAATTATTCTTCTTTCGGCCTGGTGAGCAGTTCCAATTACGTCCTGGGTGCCGGTAACGGGGTCGGGGTAACCGGGTTGAACCTGTCGACCATCGATAACCCGAACCTGACCTGGGAAACGACGGAGCAATACGATATCGGGGCGGAAATCGGGCTCTTCCAAAACCGGATTTTTGTCGTGGCAGATTATTTCGACAGTGAAACATCGGCCCTGTTGCTCAATGTGCCCATACCGAGGATCACCGGCTTTGGCTCCGCACTTCAGAACCTGGGCAGGGTTAAAAATACAGGATGGGAATTTGGCGTGAACACCAGGAACTTCGTAGATACGTTTAAGTGGAGTACCGACTTTAATATTTCCTTTAGCGATAATAAAGTCATGGAACTGGGGCCCGAAGGCGATCCCATACGTTCGGGAAGCGGCGCAGGCAGCATCTACATCACGGAAGTCGGCGGACAGATCGCTTCGTTTTCCGTGTATGAACAGATCGGTATATTCCAGACCCGGGAAGAAATAGAAAACAGTGCGACCTGGGCAACGGGTAACGGCACCTATCCCGGCGACGTCAAATACAAGGACCAGAATGGCGACGGGGTGATCAACAGTGACGACCGGGTCGTCATAGGAAGCAATAACCCGGATTTCGTGTGGGGGCTTACCAATAGTTTTTCCTATAAGAATTTCGATTTGCGGATCGTGATCAATGGTGTATCGGGGAACCTCGTACACAATGTGGCCAGAAGGTTCTACAACAACCTCGAAGGAAACCAGAACCAGACGGTCGAAGCCCTGAACCGATGGAAATCTCCGAGCGAACCGGGAGATGGTACCACCCCGCGGGCCAACCGTTCCACCAGTGGTAACAACAACGTCGCCGAATCTTCCCGATGGGTGGAAGACGGGTCCTTTACGCGGATACAGAACGTGACACTCGGCTACACTTTTCCGGGTAGCTTTACGCAAAAAATAAATATAAGTTCTCTACGGATTTTTGCCGACATCGCCAACCTGGCTTATTTCACCAAGTATACCGGGTATAACCCGGAGGTCAGCCTTAGCGGAGGAAGTCCGCTGAACATGGGTTCTGATTACGGCACCTATCCCCTGTCACGAAGAGTCAGCATCGGCGTAAAAATCGGACTGTAACCATAAAAACACCATCATGAAAACAATAAAAATACTAATAGCATTCGCCATATCCACGGTTGTTGCCGGATGTGATGATAAATTGGACCTGGCCCCCGAGTCTCAACGCAGTTCCGGGAATTTTTATCAAACTCCTACAGATTTCGAACAGGCCATATTAGGGGCCTACAGCAGCCTGCGCGGAGAATTCGGAGATATTGTGCTTTACGGAGATATCCGGTCGGACAATACAAAACCCGTTATTTCGGGTTCCGTAACCACCAGAGCCGATTTTGACAATTTCTCCATTTTGCCTGCCAACGGCGCTATCGAAAGCAGGTGGAATTACAGCTATAATGCCATCAGCCGGGTCAATGCCATCCTGGACAGGATTGATGCCATTGAAATGGAAGAGCAAACTAAAAACAGGATCAAAGGCGAAGCACTGTTTATACGGGCACTGGTATATTTTAACCTGGTGAGGATTTATGGCAACGTTCCACTGGTTTTACATGAAATACAAGGTTCCGAAGCTCTTGAGTTTCCACAAAGCGATCCTGCTGAAGTATATACACAGATTGTGGAAGACCTGGACCGGGCGGCGGAGTTTCTCCCGGCCGAGTTCCAGGGAGCCGATGTGGGCAGAACGACCAGTACGGCTGCCAATGCGCTTCTGGGCAGGGTTTATATGACCATGGGAAACTTTGAAGAAGCGGAAGCCGCTCTCAGAAAAGTAACCGCCCTGGAAGGAAGTGTCGTAGATTTGCTGGAACATTACGCCGATGTATTTGACATTTCCAACGAATATAACAAAGAGATCCTTTTTGCTGTCCGCTGGACGAACGACGGCGTCAACGGGAATGGGTTTAATTTCTCCTATACCTACCTCAACGAACCGGATAACAGGGCCACTACAGACCTCTATAACGCTTATGAGACCGACGATGTACGGAGGGAGCAAACCATCAATGCCACGGTCTCCCTGACAGACACCCTGATCTATAAATACGGACCCGCACCCAGCGGATTGGGAGAAAGCGACTGGCCTGTCATCCGTTATTCCGATGTTCTTTTAATGTTGTCGGAGTCCCTCAATGAGCAGGGCTATGTACCAAACGGTGAAGCCTTCTCCCTGCTCAACAGAATCAGGAAACGCGCCGGGCTGGATGAACTGACTACTGCGGAAGTTTCCGACCAATCGGAATTCCGCCTGGCCATAGAGCAGGAACGCCGGGTAGAATTTGCCTCCGAAGGCCTGAGATGGTTTGACCTGGTGAGGACAAACAGGTATGTTACGGTGATGACGGCCAAGGGATTTGAGGTGGAAGAACACCACAATCTCTTTCCTATACCCGAAACGGAAATACTCAAGGTGAATAATGAAAACATCCTGAAACAGAATCCCGGATATCAGCAATAATTTGCTGATATAACCTTAGGTTTATGATAAGGGATAGGGGACAAAGGAACTTCCTTTGACCCCTATCCTTTTTCATTCGGCAAATACGGTCGTTTTTCATCGCGGATATGCTATATCCTTATTAAGAGCATGTTTAAAAACTTATGAGGGTAAGCAGAAAAACACATACTTTGCAAAAAGTAAAAAACAGATTTCGCGTAATTGTCCTGAAACCTATATTTTTCACCGCCATCAGAAACGGATATAAGAACCATGTTCCGAAACCCTTAAATATTATTATGTAACATGAAAACCACACCACTGCTTTTAACCGTTATACTATTGCTTGCTCCCGTCCTCTTACACGCTCAATCCGGAGCGGAGACCGCAATACCGGTACTGTCCCGGCAGCACGACCTGAATCTTCCTCCGTGGGGGCCATATACCAAAAACTATATCGGGCTTTCCCATATTCCCGATGTGGAGCAGGGAGTTCGTTTTGACCTGAGTGTTTTTCCGGGCTTTTACCGGCGCAAGGTAGAAGTACCGAATGTGATGTTCGAGACCAATTATCATCCCTGGCAAGCCACAGCAGACCTGGATTTTTTCTCGTTCCGCCATGAATTGGAATGGAAAGACAGGGTTTACGCCGATATCTCATACCTGAAAATTTCCGATGACAGTTCCAGGCTGATCCGGATGGAATTGGTCAATAATACCGATATAAACCAAAATCTTACCATGAATTTTATGGCCTCGGTCCATTTTCCTTCTTTGCGGGAATATCAGCCCGATACCCCGCTGTACCACATGGAAGTTGTCCTCCCCCCTGCGGGAGTATGGATGGATGCTACCGACTACAGCCACATACGTTACACCCGGAAAACACCGCAGGACAACCTGGTCTACAACGGTAGGCTGAGAGGTGAAATCAGGGAAAACGGACTGGTTTCCGGAAGAGGTATAGGCGCCGGTTTCGGAAAAACAAAAGGCGACGAAATACGATTCGATATCAAGGGTTTACAAGCACCGGACAACGAAATGGTGATCAGATATCGCGTGCGGGAAAATGAAAAAGTCAGTGTAGTGCTATCGGGTATATTAAACGATACTATAAACATGACGGGAACAGGAACATTTGAATTATTATCCGTTCCCCTGAAAAAAAAGAACCATAAAAACACCTCCCTGATTATCACTTCCCAGGGAGGGGCAGAAATTCAGTGGGATGGCATCGCTATCGTCCCTAAGGGAAGTAGCGCACAATTAAAATTCAGGGACCACCAATGGAACAGCACCCCGGAAATTATAATACCCTCCGTAAAAAATGCCGTAATACTGAAATATAAAGACATCGATCAGTATTACGGTATGCGCTGGACGTATGACGATTATGTCCTGCGGGAAGTATTGGACAAGGATCTCGATGTTTATTTTCGAAGGGCCACTAACGATCATGTCGCTACCAAACTCCGCGGGGATAATAAAGGACATTACACCAACATATTTATGAAGCCTGTATTTCTTAAACCCGATTCCCGGAAGATCATCTACGGGCGCGTGTATACCGGAAGTCTGCAAGAGGTGACGAATGCGCTACGGGCCGGGCAGTGGGATAAAGCACGGTTAGAACAATATTACCGGGAATTAAAGTCGAAAACCCACAGAGATTCCTGTTTGCCGGATGGAAAACCCTACCTGTTCGGCGATCAGTTAATGCGGGCTACCATTGCCACAAATGTAGTATACCCGGTATACACGCAGAAAAGCTACATCCGGCACCGCACCCCGGGACGGTGGTGGGACAGCCTGTACACCTGGGATTCCGGTTTTATAGGGCTGGGACTCCTGGACATGGATACCGGACAAGCCATAGATAACCTCAGGGCTTACCTGATGGATACAGACAATCCATCGGCCTTTTTACACCACGGAACACCTCTCCCTGTACAACATTATTTATACCGGGAAATCTGGAACCGGACGCAGTCTGTAACAGTACTGAAAGAGTTTTATCCCCGATTAAAAAGATATCACGACTTCCTTGCCGGACATGAAGGTAGTTCTACTACGGATATATTGAATTCCGGACTGCTGAAAACTTGGGACTACTTTTACAATTCCGGAGGCTGGGACGATTATCCTCCGCAATCGTTTGTCCATAAAAATAAAATGGAAACCTCTACATCTCCTGTTATCAATACGGCCCATGCCATCCGGACAGCTAAAATCATGAAACAGGCTGCAATAATCCTGGGACTGGATAAAGACGTTAAAGCATACGACCGGGACATAAAACGGTTTTCCCGTGCCCTGCAATCTTTTTCATGGGACGAAACTTCCGGGTATTTCGGTTATGTAACCCATACGGAGCACCATACACCTGCCGGAATATTAAAAACAGCAGAAGGCGAGAACCTCAATATGGGATTGGGTGGGGCTTCTCCCCTCATCTCCGGGATTTGTACGGAAAAACAGCAAGAACAGTTACTTCAAAAACTCCGCAGCGATCAACACCTGTGGAGTAAGACCGGGCTATCCGCGGTAGACCAATCTGCTTCTTATTACCGTAACGACGGCTACTGGAACGGTACCGTATGGATGCCTCACCAATGGTTTTTCTTTAAAGCAATGCTCGATATGGGAGAAGCAGATTTTGCTTACCGGATAGCAAAAACGGCACTGGAGACCTGGAAACGCGAAACCGAAGCTACCTATAATTGTATGGAGCACTTTATCATCGATACGGGCAGAGGAGCCGGATGGCACCAGTTCGGCGCACTCTCCAGCCCCGTAGTCAACTGGTTTTCTACCTATTATAAAAAGGGAATCATAACTACGGGGTATGACTTCTGGATCAAGGAGAAAAAGTTTGCCCCCGATCATTCGTCCATGCATGCCAAACTGATACGGGCCGAAAAAAGAGACGGTTATTCTTCTGTTATTGTAACCATGCAGGAAGATAGAAAATACCAGGTAAAGGTGAATGGTAAGGCTGTCCGTTATGATATGCCGCATAACGGTTGCCTGGTAATCCGGGTGCCTAACAGATCGGAAGAAGTGTTCCTTGAAATATCATAAAAGACCAGGTTCGGTTTCAGCGTGGTATCAAAACAGTCACGACGATCTTATCATCCCGAAAACCGGCGCTTTCAGGTTGATAAATAAAAACGATGACTGTACACATACTCTAAATATAATAATCAAGCAACACCCGAGGCTCTGCCTCGGGGAATTAGATCCATTTAATGGGATTAAATTCCAAATTAATTATTATTAAAAGTCTCTTCTAGGTTGTAGTTTTGCAATCCGATAACGAAGACCTTATGCTAGATTTACTTAAGAAAACCCTGTTCTCCACTAAATTAATGGCCATTTTGTTTCTTCTATTTGCTACTGCAATGGGTATGGCAACTTTTATTGAAACCTGGTACAGTATCGAAACCGCCCGTATTTACATTTACAATGCCACTTGGTTCGAGGCTATTATGGTGTTCTTTGTTATCAACTTTTCAGGGAACATTTACAGGTACAACCTTCTGCAATGGAAAAAATGGCCTGTTTTGATTTTACACCTTTCATGGATATTGATTATTGTCGGGGCTTTTGTAACGCGATATATAAGCTACGAAGGCATGATGCCGATTCGTGAAGGGCAGACGGAAAATGTCTTTTATTCAGATAAGACCTATCTCACCGCCTATATAGATGGCGAAATCGAGGGACAACCCAGGCGCAAGGTTTTAGAAGACGATATTTTGGTCACCCAGGAAGGGAAAAGGTCAAATTTGCCCTGGAACGATGATTTTAACGGGAATGAATTCAGCATTGCATATGTTGATTTTATCAAAGGGGCTAAGGAAGGGCTCATTCCTGATGAAAATGGCAAGGAATATCTAAAAATTGTTGAGGCAGGAAACGGGCAACGGCACGAACATTTTATAGAGAACGGAACCGTTGCCAACATCCATAATGCCCTGTTTGCACTTAATAAAGAGACCAAGGGAGCCATTAACCTTTACACCAGGGACGGAGGATATTTTATAGAAGCTCCCTTTGAAGGCAATTTTATGCGAATGGCTGACCAGTTGCAGGGAAAAGTGGTAAAAGATAGCCTTCAGGAATTACAGCTACGTTCGCTGTATTCTATGGCCGGAATGCAATTTGTATTACCGGAACCATTACTTAAAGGGCGTTATGGCGTGGTCAAAGTCCCCGAAAATGAAATTACGGCCCAGACCCAAGACGCATTGGTCGTTGCCGTTACCGCAAACGGACAAACGGTAGAAAAGAAGTTATTGGGCAGTAAGGGATCCTCAGATTTTGCTGCCCCGTTTTCCTTAGGGGATTTGCAATTTTCGTTGAGATATGGCTCTAAAATATATCAATTACCTTTTGGGGTGAAACTCAATGACTTTATCGCGGAAAAGTACCCCGGAACGGTCAATGTATACAAATCCTTTATGAGCAAAGTGACTATCGAGGATGAGCGCCCCTTTGATTATGATATTTATATGAACCATATTCTGGATCATGGCGGGTACCGCTTTTTTCAAGCCAGTTTTATGCCGGATGAAAAGGGTACGATCTTGAGTGTTAATCACGATTTTTGGGGGACATGGATCACCTACATCGGCTACTTCTTACTTTATGCCGGATTAATTGGAATTATGTTTTTCGGTAAAACTCGATTTAAGGACATGGCCACGGCATTAGAAAAAGTGAAAAAGAAAAAGGCAAAAATGGCAGCAGTTATGTTATTCCTGATGGGTTGCCTTCAAGGATTTGCCCAGCAAGCACAGCAGGAAAACCATAACAACTTACCCACTCAGGAACACATAGATTCGCTTATCACGGCCACAACTGTTAGTGAGGAACATGCGGATAAATTTGGGGAACTGGTCATCCAGGATGAAGAAGGGCGGATGAAACCTTTGCATACTTTTACTTCAGAGTTGTTGCGTAAACTCAGTGGCAATGACAAATTCAAGGACATGAATTCCGATCAGGTATTCCTTTCCATGATGATAAACCCGGGCCTTTGGTACAATATAGAATTTGTCAAAGTTGGTAAATGGCAAAATGATAGTATTCGTCAGATATTGGGAGTGGAAAAAACAAAAAAACACATTAAGCCGGTTGATTTGTTCGATGCTACAGGTATGTATAAATTAAAGCCTTACATGGAAGAAGCTAGCTCTACAACCAATCCCAATGAATTCCAAAAAGACTTTATCAAGGTTCATGAACGTCTCTCCTTGTTGGAAATGGCATTGAGCGGAACCATATTGAAAATATTTCCGTTGGTGAACGATGAGAACAACAAATGGATCTCTGCCTTGGAATTCCGTTCCGGTCAATATGAGGTGCAAGATTCCCTGTATGCCAATTTTATGACGAATAGCCTTCCATATTACGTAAATACTTTACGGAATGCTATTGCTACAGGAGATTATTCAGCATCCGATAAACTGCTGGAAGCCTTTAAACAGAACCAAAGAAATCATGGTTCAGAAGTAATGCTATCTGAGAAAAAGATAAAAGCCGAAATTGTTTACAATAAGCTGGATATCTTCAATCGTCTGTATCAATACTATATGATGGTAGGGGGGCTTTTGTTCTTAATTCTCATTTTCAGGATTTTTAAGGACGGGAAAATCTGGAGGACCTCAACCTACTTCTTAAAGGGGATGATTATTTTATTTTTTATTTGGCATACCGCAGGCTTGGTATTACGTTGGTACATTTCGGGCCATGCCCCTTGGAGTAATGCTTATGAAAGTATTCTGTATGTTTCCTGGGCTACATTGGGTATGGGATTACTTTTTGCCAGAAAAAGTGACTTAACCCTGGCCGCAAGTGCTTTTGTTGCTTCGATGCTGCTTTGGATCGGGCACCAAAGTTGGGTAGATCCTTCCATTGCTAATCTGGTGCCTGTTTTGGATAGTTATTGGGTGATGATTCATGTACCGATAATTGTAGGCAGTTATGGCCCTTTCACAGTAAGCATGATTTTGGGTGTGGTTTCATTGATTCTTATTATGCTGACGACCAAAAAGAACAAAAGACGAATGGAAATTAACCTGAAGGAGTTGACCATTATTAATGAACTGGCCCTAACAGTAGGTTTGGTGATGCTCACCATTGGTAACTTTTTGGGAGGGCAATGGGCCAATGAGAGTTGGGGACGGTATTGGGGATGGGACCCCAAAGAAACCTGGGCATTGGTTTCCATCATGGTCTATGCTTTTATACTACATATGCGATTGGTACCTGGCCTAAGGGGAAGATGGATTTACAATTTTATGAGTGTAGCGGCCTATGGCAGTATTATGATGACCTATTTTGGTGTTAATTTCTATTTAGTCGGTCTTCATAGTTACGCACAATCGGGTGCTGCAGCTATTACCCCGGGTTATGTAAAATATATTGTTTTCGGATTACTGATACTTGGCGGCATCAGTTATTGGAGATATCGGGCGATGTATAAAAATCCAGCGTAAAATCTTCCTGTCAGTAGAAGGAAGTAACTTAGTCATTCCTTAGAAACCGGGAAGGGCTATTCAGGAGTGGTACAACCTGTTGATATTCAGATAATAAATGCGCATCTTAAGGGCATAAAAACTAATACGGGGCCACTCAACGTCATGGTTTTCCTAACTGCCAGATATTTGCGGTTTTGTGCAGCAATTGCGCCATAGGATGGATGGCCCCTGGTGCTTTGGAGGGTTTACACTTTTGCTCATAGCAAAAAACATCGCCCCGAAGAAAACAAACAGACTTTTTCTGCTCCTTAAAAATTTAACCGGACACTAGTGTTTAAGAATATATCCTCTAAGCCAACTTAGATAAATTATTTATTATAATGCTGAACCCAGGTCTTTCCCCGACTCAGAACCGCTTATAAGAAAAGTCAATTCATCACAACAAGCAATTTTACCGTGTTGGATTTTAAACTCCGCCAATACTTTGTGCGTATTTGTAGTACCGTCTTGCAACACAGAATAAACCTGATGTTTGGTAAAAACAGTATCGGAATTACTAACGCAGTTAATCACTTCTACATGCACATGCTTAATTAAGTCTTTCAACTTTCTAATATGTTGCTTGAAATGTGGTAAATCTAAGGTGGAGTGATCAACTGTTTGCGTATAATTATCCGTAAAATACTGATGAATCAATTTTTCGTCATACACCGGATTTTCGATGATGTCTTTTAGCATTCCTTTTACTATTGCTTCCATGGTATTAAAATTTAATGTTCGAAACAAAACTAGGAACAGGAAAGAACGAAGTAGATAACAATTGTTAATTAATGTCGGTTACGTATTCTACTCAAAGAAACGGATGTGATTCCTAAATATGAGGCAATATAATGTTGAGGTACCCGACGGATAATCTCCGGAGCTCGATTTAACAATTCCTGGTATCTTTTTTCAGGCTTGTCTTTTATTCTGTCAATAAGCATTTTTTGATAGGTTAACAGCCGATTCATTAAATATTCATTAAACGTTGCCAATACAGCTGGTTTTTGTGTTAGAAGCTCCATCGTTTTTTGTTTATCGATAGCTAATAATTCTACATCTTCAATCGCCTGAACGGAGTAAAGGCTCTGCCTGTTATACCAAAAGCTTTCCATGCTACAAAAGAAATGATTTTCGAAAAGAAACTGAAAAGTAACTTCCTTGCCCTCGTGAAGCGTCCACCCTCGTAAAACACCTTTTTTCAGATAGTACAATTTTCCTGAACGTTTTCCTTCCTGGATGACCATCGTTTTTGACTTTACATATTCTTTTGTAAGATGTTCTTCAAGTAAATGATAGAAGGTGTTATTGACGTCAGACATATTTATAAATTTCTTTTGTTGCTTTCCATGGAAATAAACGCTGGCAAATACTCCGGTGTACACCCTTTTGAAACCATTTTACCTTTGTACAGACCGGTTTTTTCACCAAGTGCAATACAACGATTCCGGTGTTTTTTTTCATAAACTCCAATCCAGCCTGCTGTAAAGTTCATTGCCCATTGGACTTCAGCTTCTTCTTTTTCTATTTGTTTTTCGATGACCGTTAGTAACTCCTCACTATTTGGCGGTGTTTTACCTGTCCAACGCAAACGTCCCTGATAATACCAATAAACTCGTCTTTTAAGTGAGGTTGGGCTTTCTTTCCAGGATGCAATCATTTCAATGGTCTTTTTGTCTTTGGTAAGTTGCGTTACGCTCCTACTTCGGCAAGTGCTCAACACAGGTCTCAGAGGAGTTTCCAAAACGGTGTTTCATAACGTTGAGCCATATTTTTAAACAAACTCTAAACAGTTACACCTCATTGGCCACCTTTGCAAACTTATTTCTATACTCAATCGGAGTAAGCCCTGTAATCTTTTTAAATATATCTCTAAAAGCTTTCGTATCGGTATAACCTACATCAAACATGATCTCCGTTACATTCTTTCTCGATGCTTCAAAGAACGTTTTGGCAGCTTCTATTCTTACCCGTTGTATATATTCGATGGCGGTATTGTTGGTAGCCTCTTTAAATCTTCTTTCAAATGTTCTGCGCCCGGAATTGATCAAATTGGCTAAAGTTTCTATTTTTATTTTATCACAATAGTGTTTTTCTATATAATCCTGTACTTTTTGGATATCATCATCACCGTGATTCCGTTGTCCTTTGAATATTGCGAACTGGGATTGGCTGTCCCTCCCGATATCCAATGCAAAATATTTTGAGATCATGACTGCTGTTTCCCTGTCGGAAAACTTTTCAACCAGATATAATATTAAATTCCATAAACTACTTGCTCCACCACTACTGTAAATATTATCGTGTTCGGTTATTATTGCACCATCTTCTACCTCCACCTCCGGGAATCTTTCTTTGAACTCACTGACATAAGCCCAATGTGTAGAACATTTTTTGCCATTGAGCAAACCTGTTTCGGCTAAAAGGAAAGCGCCGATGCATAAACTGGCAAGACCGGAACCTTGTTCGTGTAATTTCTTAAAATAAGGTATCGCTTCTGCATTGGCCCGAATTCCTTTGGCCGTATCACCAAATGCAGGGGGAATGATAAGCAGGTCGGTTTCGGTCACATCTTTGAGCAACCTATCGGTTTTTATCATGTATTCGCCATTGTTAGCGGGTACATACGCTCTTAGCCCCACATACTCGACCTCGAAAATGGGCTTTTTGCCAAATGTGGTTAAAAACTCATTGGCGGTATGGAAGGTTCTGAATGGCGGTGTAACGGCTTCAATAACGCCATACTCGGGTACAAAGACAGAGATCTGCATGGCAACTATTACGATTAAACTGCAAGATAAAAAATAGTTTTGTCATAATCCCCCCCGAAAACTGTCATTTTCACAACAGCCGTGATTTCATACCTCATTGTAACTTTGAATTATAGAATTTAACAAAACAAAAATTAAATCAAATTACAATGGCACAAGTAACAAAAATTACGGTAGAAGCAACAGCAAATGCTCCCGTAGCAAAAGTCTGGAAGGTATGGAATACACCAGGCGACATCATGCAATGGAACACACCCGACCCAAGCTGGCATACGCCGAGTAGTGAAAACGACCTGCGGGTTGGCGGTAAGTTTAAGAATAGAATGGAAGCCAAAGATGGCAGCTCCGGTTTTGATTTTGAAGGTATTTATGATAAGGTGGATCTGCATAAGGAAATCACCTACACCCTGGGTGACGGAAGAAAGGCCACCACGTTGTTTGCCGAGCAAAATGGCAAGACCAGCATAGCAACCACATTTGATGCTGAGACAGAAAATGATCCGGAGTTTCAGAAACAAGGATGGCAGGCTATCCTGAACAACTTTGTAGCATATGTTGAATCGACTCATCCGTAAATTAATAAAGATGAAGAAGTATAAAATAATCTTTTGGGTGGCAACTGCCATCATCATACTTTGGGAAGGGGTAATGCCGCTCGGCACCATGCTGTTTGCACCGGAGTATGTGAATGCGGGCACGGAACCTTTGGGCTATCCCGATTACTTTGCCTACGCGCTCATCATTTGCAAAGTACTCGGCGTTTTTGCGATTGCTTACCCCAATATACCAGGCAGGCTAAAGGAATGGGCATATGCAGGACTGACATTTAGTTTGATCTTTGCCTTCATCAGTCATGCATGTGTAGATAAGAACGTCGGGTTTATGCTGATGCCACTGGTGGTGCTGGGTATTCTTGCCGTTTCCTACATGTATAACCATAAGATCCGGACTCATGGCTAAGACGAATTATCAAAGCATTGATCAGTATCACCAGGTATTTAGCGGTGAATCCCTGGCACGGATGCAAACCATCCGAAAAATCATTCACGAGGTGGTACCTGATGCAGAGGAAAGTATCAGCTATCAAATCCCTTGCTTTAGGTACAAAGGCTATTTGGTATACTATTGTGCATTTCCGAAACACATTTCCTTGTCACATCCCTATAGCGATGCGTTTTGGAAGTACTTCAAGGCGGATCTGGTTGGCTATAAAACCAGCAAGTCGGTTATCCAGATTCCAACCGATAAACCGCTACCGGAAAAGCTGATCAAAGAAATCATCACCTTCAGGAAAAAGGAAAACGAGGAAATGACGAAGGGTAGCCATACATAAGAATTAATTAATCACCATTAAATTTTAATACCATGAAAAGTAATTCTGTTTCATTACACCGGGTCATCAAGGCAAATCCGGAAAAAGTATTCCGGGCATTTGCAGACCCGATAGCACACTCTGGTTGGTTGCCGCCTTATGGATTTATATGCACTGTTCAGCAAATGGATTTTAAGGTAGGTGGTACGTTTAAAATGACCTTTATTAATTTCAGTACAGGGAACAGCCATTCTTTTGGCGGAGCGTATCTTGAAATAAAACCGAATGAATTTATTAAATATACCGATAGGTTTGACGATCCCGATTTGCCTGGAGAAATAACCACAACCATACGACTGAACAGGGTTTCGTGCGGCACTGAACTTCATGTGGCCCAGGAAGGTATCCCTGCGGCAATACCGGCAGAAATGTGTTATTTAGGCTGGCAGGAATCGCTGGAGAAATTAATAAAACTTGTAGAGCCCGAAATACCTGATGCTTAAATTAATCTCATTATGACTGACTCTAATAACGGTAAATTTGTGAGTGCGGTTTTCATAACGTTTTCCGGGAACTGTAAAAAGGCACTCACCTATTACCAGACCTGTTTTGGCGGTACCTTGCAATTCGAGATTTTTGGAAGGGAATTGCAAGGGTACGCCGAAATGCCTGTCGTCAGCGGGTCGTTGGTTTCCGACAGGATAGTCATTCACGGTTCGGACCTGGTACACGACGAAGGAAGAACACTTGGAAATTATATGTCTATTTTTCTACACTGCAGAAATACATATGATAGAAAAGAGCTTATTGAAAAACTAAAATTTAATAAGCAGATCCCTTTTGTCAATAATGGCGATGACCAAAAACTAGTTGAGGTAACCGATGCTTTTGATGTGAGGTGGGTGTTGAGCGTTTAGGGACAGCATAGGTACGCCATGAAAGGCGACCCTAAAGAGCGGCTTTTGGGATACCGTAAGGGTCCTTGACACTATCCTAAAAAGTGTGTAAACCAACCTTTTTATTTCATCACTCCAACACCACGCCAACGCCTATCTTTTCCAGTAAATAAGGGTTATGATCTATCACTAAAAGATCATTGTGTACACTGAGTTGCTGCAATACCTCGTACAACAGATCTATATCGGCATAATGCAATCCTATGCTGGGCTCGTCTAAGATCAATAGTTGATCTTTCGTTTTGTTTTGCAACCAGTTGAGCAACAACAAACGTTGTTTTTCTCCGGAAGAAAGTGATTTTACCGTTTGATCGAGCCGTACATGAGAAAGCCCTATATGGCGCAATGCCTGTAATTGTTGCACCGCCTTGGCCGTACCGGTATAAGGAGCTATCCAGGCTAACAATTCTGTAACGTTCAGCGCCAGGATATCTGCAATATGTTTTCCGCCTATGGTATAGGCTAAAATAGCTTTTTGATAGCGTTTCCCCTCGCATACATCACAAATTTCAATATGCCTGGCAGCTACATCCAAACTCGTGGCCACGGCACCGCTTCCCTGACAATACGTACACTGACTGGTTTTGGTTTTATACGAAAAGGCTGCGGCCTTACCCCCTGTTTCCTTCGCAAATACCTTAGTGATCACTTTTAACAGATCTAAATAGGCTACCAGCAACGTACTGTTATAAGCTTGTAGTTTTTTAGGTTCGAAATAATGTACACCTTGATATGGCTTCGGAAAATCGATACGCTTGCAATATACAGGTCGATGCTGCTGTAAACCTGGCATTACCACCTCTTTGACCAAAGTAGTCTTCCCGATACCCGACTTCCCTGTTATGGCTGTAATACCGCCTACCGGGATATCGATTTGTGCTTTTTTGAGACTGTGACGTGCTATGCCTTCTATATGAATATGCGCTTTTCCTTGCCGAAAGCGTACCGCACTGCTTTCTGTTTTTACATAAAGATGACACACTTCTGAAGACCGGTAAGCGGCTGCACTTCCCTGAAACGTAATTTCACCACCCATGCTTCCTGCTCCCGGGCCTATCTGCACCAAATGATCGGCCGCCAGCATAATATCTTTGTGGTGCTCAATGACAATGACCGTATTGCCTTTGGCTACAAGCGTTTTCAGCAAAGCGATCAGATCGGGTATATTGTTTTGGGATAAGCCCGCCGAAGGTTCATCCAGCAAATAGGTTACCCCTTGTAACGGACTGTTTAATTGTTTGATGAGCGAAACCCGCTGTTGTTCGCCGCCACTCAAAGTACCCGACTTCCGGTTGAGCTGTAAATGGTCTATATGCAATTGACGCGCCCGCTCCAATGTATGTTGCAAATGCGCATGTAGTTTTGCTACCAATTCGGCATCAATAGCATCTTTTGGCCGAATATTTACCAACCATGCTTCAAACTCCTGTAAACTCATCGCCTTCAGGTCCCGCATAGAATTGCCGCCCAGGGTAACCGCTAAACGCCCGGGTTGTAACCCGCTGCCCTGACAATGACTACAAACTTCCGGAGTGAACAAAGCGCGTAAATGTTGAATATTTTTGTTCTTACGGGTAAGAAAGTATTCGTCCGTTAAATAGGTAAACAAGCCTTTCCACACCATCTTTAGCTGTTGGGTTCCCGCTCGTGACCTGGTTTTGAAAGTCCAGGTCGTTTCCCAGGTTTTCTCCGGGATTCCATGAAAAATCACCCCCCGTTGCTCCCGGGTCAATGCCTTAAAAGGCGTTTGCAGATCAAAACCATACGCCTTTCCTATTTCACTTACAATGGCCATATACTGTCCGCCTGCCTGCCCGTAGTAATACAAGGCTTTGTTGTGCTCAAAGAGTCCGTCGGCAATGCTCAGGGCTGAATCCAACACGATTTTAGACAGATCGGGAAGCAATTCTTGTCCCACGCCGTCACAAACACCACATTTTCCTAATTCGTGTGCATTCGAAAAATGACTGGCCGACCATTCCCTGCCTTCGTATTGTGCTTTACGCGAAAAGGCAAAACGTAAACTTTTATCGATATCGGTTTGCTTGGCTACATCCGAACGCCCGGAAAACTGCTGATCTTTTCGGGTGATACAAATGCTGGGCGTCAATCCGGTGATATGGTCTACTTCAAACTGATAATCAACCCCTACCCTGTTTTGTTGATAGCTTGAAAATTGTTTGCTCATTTCCTGTAATCCGTAGCCATGCAGGGTATCGATCACCAAAGAAGATTTTCCCGATCCCGAAATTCCCGTAACCACGGTGAGCTGTTGTTTGGGCAACGTCATATCAATGTCTTTCAACGCATGAGTTCGTGCTCCCTTGATACGAATGGTGTCAGTGGCCGATTGTTCGGGAATACGTTCGCTTACTGTAGCTATACTTTCAGTATTATTTACCCATACATCGCACCCCGACTGAAACAAAGCGTGATTCTCAAAACATACGATCCCCGAAGTTTCATGTTTCAACTGATGCAAAGCCTTTAGCAGTTGTACTACATTTTGCTGGTGTAGCCCGATACTTGGTTCTTCTAACACTAAGATGGTTTGTCTGGCAGGCTTCGCAAAGTGCTTGGTGAGTTTAATACGCTGTGCTTCGCCTCCGCTTAATGTGTTAGACGGTTGTCCGAGTTTGATATATCCCAACCCCAAACGCAGCATCAACGCCAGGATTCCGGATAATTTCTTTTCATGCCGAAAGAGATCATGCGCTTCTGCTATACTGAGATCATAAATTTCTGCGATATTCTTAGTATTCCAATGTACCTGGAGGACTTCCGGCTTAAAACGTTTCCCGTTACACTCGGGGCAGGTTTGATTAATGGTTCCCATAACACTCATCGAAAGGGTAATAACCCCTGCTCCTTCACAACGGGGACAACGTCCTGCTTTGTTATTAAAAGAAAAGGCACTTTTCTTCAATTGCAATGTCCCGGCTTCATCGGTTTTTGCCAACAGGTCCCGGATCTTATCGGCCATTCCCGTATACGTCGCCGGATTGCTGCGCGGCGTTTTTCCTATCGGTTGATCGGAGACCGTAAGTAATTGCAGTGCTTGTTCTTTGCTATAGGCTTTGATCGCATCTGATACAGCAGCTGTTTTTCGGCTTACTACCAATAAACTTTGTGCTACCGGCTGAAAGTCTGCTTCTGAAAGCTGTTGCCGTTCGCTGTTCGAATTTTGTGCGGGAGCGCGCAATTCAGCCAGTGTCGGGCTCGCTATACCTTCTGCCTGAAGAAAGTCTGCCCGCTTACCGTTAAAGATCACCTCTCCGCCATGAATCCCGGCTTTCGGGCCTAATTCTACAATCCAGTCTGCTTTCCGGATCAAATTCAAATCGTGCTCTACGACCATTACGGTATTTCCACGGCTGATCAAACGTCGTAAAATGCTATACAAATGCTGCTGATAGGCCGGTGACAATCCAATAGAAGGTTCATCAAAAACATATAAGATCCCCTGTAAACTGCTGTTTACCTGTTTAATGAGTTTGATGCGTTGCCCATCTCCACTGGAAATATCCATGCTCGGCGTACACAAACGGTAATGATCCATCCCCAACCGGATCAAATCGTATAACGGGGTGCACAATTTGTCTACCAGTACCTGCTCTCCTGCCTGGTACTCCTCTGCCTGGAGTTTATTGTACAATTCCTGTAAAGGCAATTCCATCCACTCCTGAAAATTCAATCCTTTCCATCGATACTTCAGATGTTCGGCCTTGATACGTGCGCCCTGGCAGCCGGGGCAGGGTTTAGCACTTGTAAACCGAAGAATACTCGGATTTCGATCTAACCGAAGAATATTGCTCATAATAGGCAATATCCCTTTGTAATAACCAATCTCACGAGGTTTCGCTTTAAAACCTTCCCAACGCAGGCGTGATTCCAAACTATGCTTTCCGTAGTACACCTGTATGCGTTCACTACCCTTCCAGATCACCTCTTGTTGTTCGGGAGTTAAGTCTTTCCACGGAATATCTACATGAAACCCATGTGCTTCACAAACTTTATTCAACTCCTCAACGGTAACCTGCGAATACACTATATAGCCGTTGGGCAACGTGGTTACAATGGCTCCTTCGCGTAAAGTTTTGGTTTCATCTCCCACCAATTTAGCTGTATCGATATATTCGGCCTCACCGATTCCGCGACATTCTTCACAGGCGCCTTTGGGATGATTGAATGAAAACAAAGACTTACTCATGCTTTCTGCTGCGGAATACCGGGCGAACAAAATTCGGAAGACGGGCGTCAACTCAGACAGGGTTCCAAACGTAGCGTTGATCGACTGAAAACGCCTGGATTGCTCTACCTTGATCACCGGCGGAAGTCCGGCTATATCATCTACCGAAGCTGTGGGTATGGAAGCTGCATTTTGTTGATTGTAAGCCGGCAAACTCTCTAAAAAATACCGATAGCCTTCATTCCCGATCACTCCCATGGCCAGGGAAGATTTCCCCGAACCGGAAAGTCCCGTAACCACAATGAATTGGTTTTCCGGGAGGGTTAAAGCTATATTTTTAAGATTGTTTTGGTAGGCGTTTTGAATGTGCATGTAGAACTTTCTTTTGCAATAGAAGTGGCAAAGGTACTAAGAGACTGCCTAAGTTTTATCCTTTGGGTCTTTTATTCCGCCCACACGCCGGCTGGTCCCTTCACTAAAACAGCTACCAACTGTTTTCTTGACGTTCGGTCCTGCCATATGTCAGGTATTTTTCGGCCCATAGCTTAGGCTCTACCCTACTCCGGGAATATATGTGAATGCATGCCACGGAAAAGGGGAATTGTGTATATGTATGTGCTGGCGGTCTGCTAAAGCGAAACAATAGAATTAATAAATGACATTCTTATACACCGTAAGAGGGACATATGACAAGAATTATGACGAAGACGGAATGTCCCGGAAGAAATACATGGAATGGTCTAAACGGACTCATTTGACGGAGCTCGTTTCTCTTGAAGGAATGCCGAATGAAATAGTGGTGGAACCCGATTATGGCAATGAAGAAGATTGGAAGTTCATTTGAAATCGAAGGAAAAGTGGCATTATTGGATTTATGGGCAACTTGGTGGAACTTGACAGAAAAAATAATATTTGGCAAAAATATGGTGTTGACGGTGGAGGTGGTGGAATCTTCCTAATTGACGAAAACGGAATAATTTTAGTAAAAGACCCTACGGCAGAAGAAGTCAGAAAGGAACTGGAAGCCCGGCTGAATTAAAAAAACTTTACAACACCGGTAACCGTTGCACATCCTCCTGACTTCGCATCTGTTTATGCCACTATTCATTACAAAATGTCTTTCGTTGGCAAAGATGCCGGCAATCATCCGATAAATACCTAAATTGGCTGTTTTTATGGTTATGGATGAATTAGTGATACAAAAATTCAGAGATAAGATACATTCGTATTATCCCATTTCGGAGACCTCGTTTGAGGGGCTGTTGACCATAGCGACCCTCACCCACCTGAAAAGGAACGAAATACTCGTTCAACAAGGTTTCACGGCCCGTCAGTTCTGCTTTTTATATTCGGGCTACATCGTAGCATATATCGATGATGATAAGGGACGAACCTACAACAAGAATATTGCCGTGAAGTACGATTTAATCGCATCGACGGTTTCCTCCATTTTAAAAAGGCCATCGAAGTTTACCATTAAAGCGGTAACAGATTGTGTATTGCTGAGTTTGCCCTATCAAAAGTTCAGAGAAATGCTTTTCCAAACGGATGACCTTAAATTGTTTTATATTCATTATCTCGAAAAAAACTGGATTATAGAAAAAGAAGAAAGAGAGATATCTATTGTTATGGAGGATGCGCAAGTAAGGTATAGAAAATTATTGCAGAACCATCCGGATATCGAAAAGTACGTGCCTTTACAGGACATCGCATCTCATTTGGGCATCACCCCTACCCAGCTCAGCAGAATACGTAAGCTGTTATAATGAAAATGAAGTCTTTCTGAGTTCTTCCCGGCACCGCAAAAGCATGATTTCCTGCCTCCGGCAAGGCCGGTTCACTCAAATATAACAAGCCCGGACGGATCCGATAATTATTTCTCAACATATGTAAAGAGCCATGCAATGGCACCCCTGTATTTTTGCCATATCAAAATAATACAGGACAAATTTAGAGTACATTGTATGATAGTAAAAAGTAAAAAATCGGACTTCAAGGACATTTACGAAATTATCAATGACGCTTCCATAGCGTACAAAGGTATTATACCGGACGATCGATGGCAGGAACCTTATATGACGGAAGACGAGTTAGAAAACCAAATCGCGGATGGGGTCGAATTTTGGTGCTTTTATCAAGATGTTACCATTATAGGTGTTATGGGGATTCAGCATAAATCGGATGTGACTTTAATTCGGCATGCATATGTCAGGACAGTAACCCGAAACAAAGGTGTTGGAAGCAAATTGTTAAAACACCTGTCTACACTTACCGGGAAACCCATTTTAATAGGAACCTGGGCAGCTGCTACCTGGGCCATCAGCTTTTACCTGAAAAACGGGTTCAGACAAGTATCTCCTGTTGAAAACAGGCAATTACTGCAAAAATACTGGGATATCCCCTTACGACAGATTGAAACATCGGTGGTCCTTGCAAGTCCCGGTTATGGGAGTACGAAAATGAATGAGCAGGAAAAAATATAGCATCAATCACCCGCTTTCCGAAGTAAAGGCGAATGTCTCTGACCTCGCAGCCCACTGCATCAACCACGGCTATGAGGAGCATCCAACACGATGTTCCGGAGCGTACAGGCAAAGTTGCCATTAATGTATATTTATCAGAAATCCGTCTAATTTTAAACTTTAATCGGTAGCCTTGAAACAGGCTGTCGTTGTACACCATTTTAGGACGACCAGCTATTTCATTATTTGTATGGTGACGGAGAACGGCCAGTGATAGGGGTATAACCGATGAAGGAGTGATAAAGTTTCCGCTCGCTCCAAGAGATCGACAAAAAACGCAATTAAGTTATTACAACCAATTAAGGTTATTCTTAGATTTTAAAACAGCAAATTACGGGTTACAAAATAACTGTATAAAATCAAGTTTAGCCTGTAATCATATTTCAGGACAAGACAAAATATTTAACCCTGCATTTCCAACCCTTCCGCCTATGGAGCTAATCTGTAAAATTCTTCCTGAATGCTGCTTTCTCATATAGGGCAACACGGCACGAGTGACCTCTATAGGAGCTATTAAATTTACGGATAATTGGCTTAGTACCTGTTCGCTTCTGTCGCGCCGGTAATTCCAAATCCTGCATTATTTACCAATACATCTATCCTACCAAAATGAGCAACAGCTTTTTCTACAGCAGAATGTATTTCTGATTTTTTACTTACATCTAAAGATACTGTCAATATCCGAGAAGGATATTTCTTCTCCAAATCTTGTAGTAAAGCTGTATGTCTGGCAGTTGCTACCACTTTATCACCACTTCTTAAAGCGGCTTCCGTAATACTTTTGCCCACCCCCCTTGAGCTTCCTGTTATGAACCAAATTTTTGCCATTGTTCTATTAATTTGTTGCTGCAAATTTCTAAGATAATGTACTGTTTCACTTGGCTGTGAGGCTCAAAGTTACTTGGTTGTATGGCTCATCTCTTTTCCCTCTTATGCAAATAAGCTGTGTGAAGCTGTCCACGTTTCGGACCAAATTGTGTTTACGTGTTGCTTGGATGCCTTGTCATATGAAGTGGATTTTTTAAATAGTTAATGAAATTGTTCGTTCAATATTTATCGCTTCTAAAAAAGTTTCATCGTGGGAAACCACAATCAATGTTCCTTGATATTCGTTTATGGCTGCGGTTAGAATTTGCGTGTTTTGAATATCCAAATTGTTGGTGGGTTCATCCAGAATGATCATATCAGGTGACTGATTATTGATTATCAGACAGCAAAGCATCAACCGCATTTTCTCACCACCACTTAATGTACTACAAGATTTATCCCAATCGTCTTTGCCAAATAAAAAACGGTTGAGCCTGATTTTGATTTCGTGCTCTTGTAATGCCGTATAATTGAATTGTTGGGCTTGTTCATAGACTTTCAGGCTGTTATCAAGCAAAGAATAATCCTGGTCAATATAAACCTGTTTTCTTTCTGCATTGTAAACTGCACCTGATTGTGGTTGAAGTGTTCCTAAAATCAGCTTTATTAACGTCGTTTTTCCCGAACCGTTTTGTCCTTTCAATGCAATACGTTCACCACTTGTGATTTGAATATTTAAAGGGTTATTCCAAAGTGGATTTGTCTCATAACCGAAGTTGATATTGTTAGCCGTAAAAAGGATTTTTCCCTGGTGCAGCCCAGAATTGTCAAAGCCAAAATTCATTTTATCTATATCCGGCAATGATGAACGCAAATCTTGAAGCTCCTGTGAAATGCCCCCAATTTTTTCAGCGTGAACACTTTTCATTTTTGAACTGCTGTTTTCGGCATTGTTCCTCAGCGTATTCATCATTATTCGGGCAACTCCTGCTTTTTCTTGCTTTCCTTTTCCACGACTGTCCGATTTTTGTTGTCGTTGCAACGCTTCCCGCTCCTTTTCTTTGGCTTTTCGCAATGCTTTTTCTTTACTTTGCAAATCCTGCTGCAAAGCGTTATTTTCTATTTGTTTTTGCTCTGCATAAAATTCATAGTTGCCACCATAAATGGTAATTCCCTTTTTACTCAACTCTGCTACTTTATTTAAAAGCTTCAAGAGTTTTCGGTCGTGGCTCACGATGATTAAAGTGCTTGGTGTCGATTGTATAAAGCCATACAAAAGTGTTCTCCCTGCAACGTCCAAATGATTACTTGGCTCATCGAGCAAAACCAATTCCGGTTGATGTATGGAAATGCCTGCAAGAAATACTTTTGCCTTTTGTCCACCGCTTAAAGTTTCCATTTTTTGCGACAGGTTCAGATCCGAGAGTTGCCAAAACTGTAAAGCATCTTTGCAACGATCTTCAATCGTCCAATCATCGTCAAGTAAAGTATAATTTTCTTCGCTTACATTTCCGTCCAAGATTTCCCGGAATGCATTGATTTTTTTGTCGATTTTCAATGCCTCTGCTATAGTCAAATGATTGTACTGTCCGTAAATCTGGGGAACAAAATAAGGTTCAGTATGTAGGGATAATTGCCCTTCAAAAGGCTCTAATTCCTTTGCAAGGATTTTCAGTAAAGTTGATTTGCCTGAACCGTTATTACCAATTAATGAAATTTTTTCACCCTGGTTTACTGTTAGATTGATATTGTCAAACAACAGATTTTTGTTGGGATGTGTATAGGAAATATTCTGTAAAATAAGCATAATTTCTTTCTTTTAAAGATAAAGGAATGGTAGAACTCCGGGGGTCTACGTCTTTAAATGGTCTGAAAGAAATTGTTTTTCACATGTTGTCGCCTACTATTAGATTTGCAAATTTAGGAATTATTTTTTTAGGTGCTCCTGGCTCTCCGTATAGCAGCTATCTCATAAATATACGTAATACTAAAACCTATTTCCTGTTTTTTCAAAACTTCTATTTATTCCCATACCCCTTTAAAATACATAATACTATAGAAATTAATCGGATACGCATTTTGTATTGCCACCATCGAAAACATTTCCTTCTCTTTGTAGAAACAATACAAAATACCGCTCTTCTAAGTCTATAACTACCCCTCTTCCATAAATATATCTGTCGTGTGAAAGACCTAACTGGCCCTCGTTTGAGCCCTGCTGAAGCGAGGGCCCATCGCAGAATGCGTTTGTAACACACGCGAAGGGGTTTTACACATACCAGGGTGGGTAAAGCAGATGTAGATCACGGAAAAGAGAGATTATGTATATTTATGGGTCGTAACCAATTTTTGGACAAGGGTATATGGATACCTTAGATTCATCGAATAATAGATAAAATGACTTCATTACATAAATCAGGGTTTCCGGAAGGAACAAAACTACTGATGATACATGCAGATGATGCCGGCCTTTCCCATTCTGAGAATATGGCTACAATCCGGGCATTAGAAAAAGGAATTGTAAATTCATACAGTATTATGGTGCCATGTCCGTGGTTTTATGAAATGGCACTATTTGCCAGAAACAATACTCACATTGATAATGGAATTCACCTGACACTTACCTGTGAATGGGAAAATTATAAATTCGGACCTGTTTTACCTGCATCCGAAGTTCCGAGTTTAGTGGACGACAATGGCTACTTCTACAAAAACCGGGAGGACCTTAAAAGGAATGCTTTGGCCGGAGATGTTCGAAAAGAACTCCAGGCGCAAATAGAGAAAGCACTTAAATTCGGGTTAAAACCCACGCACATGGATTCGCATATGTATAGTGTGGGAGCGAATCCGGAATTCTTAAAAATTTACAGGGACCTGGGCAAAACGTATAACCTTCCGGTTTTAATAAACAGGCAATTGATGGAAATGGTGGGGTTGAACCCTGATTTACATATTGAAAAAACCGATTTTCTTATCGATAAAACTTATGTAGGAGAATTCAAATATTTCGAAAATGATGAACTGGATGATTACTACTGCGAGATTTTGGAAAATCTGAAGAGTGGTCTGAACCTTATTCTCATTCATCCGGCATTTGATGATGATGAGATGAAAGGAGTCACCATAAATCATCCGAATTTTGGTTCCGGGTGGAGACAAATAGATTATGATTTTTTCACTAGCGAAAAGACCAGGTCGAAACTTGAAGAGAATCATATTGAGTTAGTAACATGGAAAGATATGTTTTGACCGTCTTCTTTTAGGCCCCATGAGTTTGCCCTGTTCTATGAAGTATTTAAAGACCAACCCTCTCCGAAGGGTCAACGAATGTCCCTGACTCCGCAGCCTACCGCACATCCATGACAGGCCAAGGCATCAAGCCCCGCTATGAGGGTATCCAACACTATGTTCCGGAGCGTACAGGCAAAGTCGATGTTAATATATATTTATCTGAAATCCGTCTAATTTTAAACTTTAATCGGTAGTTTTGAAACAGGCTGCCATTGTGCATCATTTGGACTGTAAGCCTTTATCCTTATAATAAGACAGAGAAATAGAAATTAATCCATGGAAAAAATAGTAATCAGGAATAAACCGAAGTGCGAAATAGTTTTATTGAAGGATTCCTTTGAAGTCCTGGATTCTTTAGACAGAGAAAATAGTGGGGTATATTTTTATGATAAAACAAAACATTTCAGTTTAACGACAACAAGGATAAACTGGCTGGTTTCTATATTTAGTTTTATCGTTAATTTATTAACCGGGAGTGTAGCCGGGGGGATTTTCAGAGAAAAGAATCAATTAAAATTCAAGTATAATCATGTGGAGAAACAGATAATTTTAGATGAAAGTAATCTGAAAAAAGCAAAAATGGTACAAAACAAAATAAGTTCAAGACTATCCTAAATTACCATTTATAATTCCCCTCCCGCTCAACAAAGTGTTTTAGGCTCTGCATGTCCCTGACTCCGCAGTCTATGTTACATGCATAACGGGCTACAATGTGTCGCTCATTACGGAGTTTTTGAAGATGGAAGAAACTTAAAATCATATAAACATCGGGTGAAAGTGGTATATAAATAACGGTTTGCAGAAATTATATAAAATGAAAAACTTAGAAAATAAACCTAAGACGAGGAATGAGCTGGAGGTATGGATGAAAAATAATTGTTATAACTTCAATGGCTATGCTATAAATGGAAATTTTATATATGAAGGATTTGGAATTGAGCAAATTGGAGGGCTCTTCAACTGGTATTTCACAGAAAGAGGTCAAAAAGACATTAAGAAAACATTCAAAACAGAACAGGAAGTTATAGAATTTGCCTACGACCAGATAAAGAATGACAAATGGGCGAAATCACATTGTATTGGTTTTTTATTCGAGGAAAGGAAATCAGAAGAATTAAAATCCAAACTTACTTCAATTGGGATTGAATATTTTGAAGACAAAATATCATATGACGGGCCAGACAAAACTGCCTATCGTGTT
This sequence comes from Sinomicrobium halophytocola, assembly GCF_052983395.1. Lineage (NCBI taxonomy): Bacteria > Pseudomonadati > Bacteroidota > Flavobacteriia > Flavobacteriales > Flavobacteriaceae > Sinomicrobium > Sinomicrobium halophytocola. The sequence continues at coordinate 47,505 of NZ_JBRKIT010000038.1, read as the reverse complement.
TTTGTTTATGGTTGTGACATAAAAAAGACTGAAAATTTAAAGCTGGAATACTTTAAACCTACTAAATAAAAAACGGATCGAAATAAGCCGCTTTAAGCGGTTTTTCTTTTGGATCATAGCTCCAAACCACGGCAGTATACGTTTAAGATTAAAAATCATTACAGTCCTTAAAGAAAATGGCAGACCAAGGAGTGAGACTGTGGTGGTGAAAGTGAAGCCGGTTGAGGAGATAGGAAACTAACAGGCAGTAGGTGGTTTTGCGATTACAAAGAGGAATTGTGTATATTTATGTGTTTTATGTGGCATGAAGCCATACGAGATCAGCACGCGCTGTATACTTCAGCTAATTGAAAAAATAGTAAATGAACATTTATCGGGAAAACATAAAAAAGTACACTAATGAAATCCTTAGGTTAAAGAAGGTCTTGAACAGAATAGCATTACTTAGGCTACTTATTTTTGTAGTTTCAATTGCCATTCTCATAACCTTGTTTAGTTTCAATTTAAATACTCTTGCATTCATTGTTTTACCCATTTTAATAATTGGTTTTAATCTCATTTTAAAGCATCATAGCAAAATAGCCTACTTAAGAAAACATACATCATTCCTGAAAAGAATAAATGAATTCGAAATTCTAAGAGAAAAATGTAATCTGGAAGATTTTGATACAGGACATAAGTTTATAAATCAAAATCACCCGTATACATCCGATCTGGATATTTTCGGGCAGCATTCCGTTTTTCAATTGGTTAATAGAGCAACTACAGAGTCAGGTATGATACGCTTATCAGAATGGTTGTCTGAACCAGCATCTGATAATGAAATATATAATAGACAAAAGGCCATAAAAGAATTATCCCCAAAATTAGAATGGAGACAAGATTTTGAGGCATCAGGCATGCACTTCCAAAATAAAAAAAGTGATTATTTTAAATTGATAAATTGGGTAGAAAAGCCTACCGTTTTACTAAAAAACCAACTTACATACTTAGCTGTTGCCATAACCCTGCCGGTGCTCTTTCTGCTTGGCGCTTACTTTTTTTATGCTCATCTGGGAGATCAAAAGGCAATTATTTATTTCTTCCTCATGCTTTTGGTTTTGCTTATCAATATTGTCATTTTAAAAAAGGTAAAACCCCTGGCGGAAGATATTGTTGAAACCTCTACAAATAATATGAATATTTTAAGAGGTTATCGTACCCTTATCTATAGAATTGAAAGTGAACGTTTCAAGTCAAAAAAACTATGTGAGTTACAATCAATACTTTTAAAAGGCAAATACTCCGCATCCAATGAAATTAAAAGAATATCCAAGATATTGGAATTTTCACATCAAAGACCTATAAAAAAGATACCAATAGGTGGAAATTACATGTATGTTCTATTAAATATTTTCCTGCTATTGGACATTCACTTGATTATGGCGACAGAAAAATGGAAATCAAAGAATAAGGCATTTTTAAAATCGTGGGCAGAAGTAGTTAGTGAATTTGAGGTAATTAATAGTTTCGCAGGATTTTGTTATTCAAACCCATCCTATACATTTCCGGAGATTACGGAAAAGAACAACTACGTACATTTTGAGGCGTTGGGGCATCCTTTAATAAATGCAGAGAACCGGGTAAGTAATAACTTTCACTCAGAAGGCCAAGGGAATGTTGTTATGATTACGGGCTCGAATATGGGAGGAAAAAGCACTTTTTTAAGAACCGTTGGCGTAAACCTTGTATTGGCCTTAGCGGGTGCGCCTTGTTGTGCAAAATATGGGCAGGTTGCTAACCTGAACATATTTACAAGTATGCGTACCCAAGATAATTTAAGAAGCGGGATCTCTTCTTTTTATGCAGAATTACGTAGAATAGAAAAAATGCTGAAACTGATAGAAAGGAGTCACAATGTATTTTTTCTTTTGGACGAGATGTTCAAAGGTACAAACTCAGAAGATAGACATAGAGGAGGTTTTTCATTGATTCATCAAATAAGTAAGCTCAAAACCTCAGGGATTATTGCGACACATGATATTAAGCTTGCAAAACTATCAGGGAATCAAAAATTAGTTACAAATTATAGTTTCAATAGTGAAATCAGAGATAATTCGATGATTTTCAGCTATAAGCTTCATCCGGAGATTTGCCATGACTTTAACGCAAGTGAGTTGATGAAAAACAGTGGAATTAAAATTTTATCTGATATTTTAGAGGAACAGAATGAATAAAATACGGCATACAACACTGCAAAAAAATAATCCGTAGTTTGGCACAAAATCCCCGCTCTCCGAAGTGTCATATGCGCTGTGAATCTCCCTGACTTCGCAGCCCATGTTACGTAAATAACAAACTAATATGTACCGCTCATTGCTGAAGTTTTTCAGACATTGCTTTTGAATGTGGCTTCTATGACCATTCGCATCTTACCACTAAATTAGGTGAAATACAAGACTTTAGCCGTTGGAACTATAATTTGTCGTTTTTTCCGAAGTATTAATTATAGCCTAATACTAATTTTGCAGAAACGTTAAACTATTAAACAAATGCGAAAATTGTCCCTTTTCATTGCCACAAGTCTGGACGGTTACATTGCAAAACCTGATGATGACCTTAGCTTCTTGAAATTAGTAGAGAAAGAAGGCGAAGATTATGGTTATAAGAAATTTACAGACACCATAGACACCTTGATTATGGGTAGAAAAACCTATGATTATGTACTTAAAGAAATCGGTTCATCTCATTATGACAATGGAAAAAGAAATGTGTTTGTCATAACAAGAACTGAAAAACCGAGTATAGGTAAAACAACTTTTTATACGGGAAACCTGACCGAATTAGTGCAACAGCTAAAATCCGGGAGCGGGAAAAATATTTATTGTGACGGTGGCGCAGAAATAGTGAACGAACTTTTAAAAAGCGACCTGATTGACGAATTTATTATTTCCATCGTACCTATTTTGGTCGGTAATGGGATACGACTTTTCAAAGACGGCAGACCTGAACAACATCTCGAACTTGTGAATTCTAAAACGTTCGACACAGGACTAACACAACTGCATTACAAACGAAAGACAAAATAAAAACATCGACTATACCAAGTTCGGGCCGGCAATTCCCAACCGGTCCTCGCCAGAGCCCCTGCCCTGCGGGTTTGTGACTCAGCCGGGCAACACATCCCCCGCCATGGTACCCCTTCTCTTAATGGTTAGGGGTAAAGGTGATGGTCACTTTTCGTCTTCCCCATTGGCGGGCGGCTTTTACATCCTGCCCCATATAGATGTCTATTTTTTTCTTCCAGCGTTTGTTCATCTTGTCTTTCACTACATAAACGCCGTCCAGGCCTTCAATTTTAACTTCTGTATTGTGGTCAAGGCCCATCTTTATCAAATCACGGGAAACAGCAATCGATTTCATCCCCGGCTTTAACTTATCACCCCAGGCGGTTAACGCAGGGGCCCTTGTTTTAGTTTGGTTCTTAACAGAATTATAGGCCATGGCCGTAACCTCCAGGGTAATGCTTTGTTGGGGAGCCTTATTATTCGCGAAACCGGAAAGGACAAGTACGATTCCAAAACCAACTAAGCGTGATAAAAATTTTGAGCGGTATTTTTTATAAAGAAGTTTTATCGTTGTACCCATGTATTTTTAACGGCTTACTATTTGGTTTATTTTCCTTTTCGTAAAAATCGGGTAAAGGTTTTCCCCGTTCTGAAGTGTTGCAGGCTCTGAATGTCTCTGACTTCGCCGTCCACAGCACATCCATGACAGGCCAAGGTATCAAAGCTCCTCTATGAAGGGCATACAACACTATATTCCGGAGCATTAGCCTCATTTTTCGCGACTTTATAATTTACCAGGTCTTCGCAGCAATACATGGCGTAAGAGTTGTGAAATGCCCATAGCCAAAAATTCGGATACCTCCCGAAATCTTTCGGTACGATATGATAATCCAGGTATTACTCATTACATTTTGATTTCATATGATGATGTTCATGAAACCTCACGCAGTGGTTTAGCCTAACTAACCTTCGATTGCCATCTGACCTTTGAAAAACAAACAAATATTAACAGATGAAACATTGGTGTGTGTGTGTTGTAGGCAAGCTGAAAAAAAAGCTGGTTTTTTAACTTTCATCTTCTTGGAATTCCAAAATATCACCAGGTTGACATTCTAAAATTTGACAAATGGAATTTAGCGTACTAAAACGAACCGCCTTTGCTTTTCCCGTTTTTAAAATTGACAGATTTGACAAGGTAACACCCACTTGTTCTGACAACGCATTCAAAGACATTTTTCGTTTTGCCATCATAACATCTAAATTAACAACTATCGCCATACCTTAAATTGTTAATTCGTTTTCTGACTGAATTTCGACACCACGTTTATAAAATAAACCGATAATAAATATCACACCTGCCATAAAGAGAAATTCTTCGGCTGACCAATCGAAATCTAAAGAAACATTTTGACTTTCTAACCATTTGCTAAAGCCTGTTCCTATTAAAGCAATACATCCCACAAGAAGAGAGAAATAACTGATTTTGCTTATCAATTCAGAAACATTTTGACTAAACGGCATTTGTTCTTCAAATTTGGAGAATAGCTTGATTACCAAGAAAAAAATAAAAGCCTGTACAGCTAATAGAAATAACATAAAAACTACAAACGCTACATAAACACCCGGACTAAAATTGTGAATATCCGTAAGGTCGAGACCCAAATATAAATCTTTGGCAGCCTCTTGGTAAACTAAGAGACTAACAATAAACGAAATAAGAATTGCACCCGCTTTGATACATATTCCGATGAAAATTATCCAAGAAACAACTTTCATTGATTTTAAAATTTGATTTGTTTTCATATCTGACTTATTGAATGATGACGCAAATATCAATAATAATTTATTGATAAACAATATTTATTTTACTTTTTTCACTAAAAAATAAAAGACAGCGTATTCGGCTCTTTGAAGTTTCGTATGTTCTGCAATGTCTCGGTCTTTTTTGCTTTTTATGGAGCGCTGCGGTGTTACAGGATCTCATATATAAAATGAAGCGTATCCTAAAAATCATGTAACCCCCTGTAAATATGAAAACTACACTACATTCACGTCTTTTGACAACAAAAAGAGGAATTGTGTATATTTATATGATACTACAATTTGAAAATAACTTATGATTAAATATTTGATATTCAGTATTTCAATATCATTTATATCCTGGATAATCGGAATGATTTTTAATAGTATTCTTATGAAAACAGAATACTACAAAAAATTGTCAAATCTGAACTTTATTACCAATAAAAATATTGGGATTGAATACTTTAAACGGATTGTAAAAAATACCTTTTTCAAGTTCTTCAATCAGAAAATCAAGCTGAAAAATAAAAAAACGGATTTGAGCGAAATACGAAAAGAAATGACAATTGCCGAAATAAGCCATTTAATCGGATTTATATTCGTGACTGTTATTGCCTTATATAAGAGTATTTCGCAGAGCTATGTATTCGGGTTAACCATAATGATTGTAAATATTTTAATGAATTTATATCCTGTATTATTACAACAGGAAAATAAAAGACGAATTGACAAGCTGATTAAAAAGACAAATAAAAACTACAACTAAACAATACTAACCGTTGCACAAGCACATAAATTTTAAAGCATGCAATCCGCTCTCCGAAGTGCCGTATGTTTTGCGAATGTCTCTGACTTCGCAGTCAATGACAGGCCAATACATTATAATTCGCCGGTAAAAACCACCTTTAAATTTTCAATATTAAAAAACGTCCGTTATATGTGGAATTAATCAAAGAAAATGTCAAGACCCTGGATAGAACAAAAGCCTGTCACCTTAGATTGAAATACTACGAATCCAGGAGCAGGGTTCCCGCAATAGCTACTCCTTATACTAAAATTAAGATCATAATAAAACAAGTTCCGGACACAGACTCACTCCCAACGGAAACTTTGAGGAACTACCTGTAAAAAAAGAAGAAATCTCTAAACAAAATACGTTAATGCAAACCTCAACGGTTAACAAAAATCAAGTACTTTACAATTATCAAGGGCAAAGCTTCAGAAGAGGGCAACAAATGGAGTTTGTGAAACTATATGAAACAAATATGGACTACGATCTTACCGAAAATGAGAATTTTAACTATATCCCATTAAATTAATTATGAACCGATTAGTATTTGTCCCGTTTATAGTGTTACTTCTCTCCTGTTCAAACAGCGATGATGACAACCCTGTTGATCCCGTGGACCTGTTAGAAAATAACACTTTTGTGTATGACAACACTTATGAGATCTCCCAGGTAAAACATTTTGTAGGGCCAGGGGGCGAAGAAGTTGAAGGAGATGCCACAGTCTTCCTGAAAAAGGAATGGAGCTTTTATAAAGACCCCGGGGTACTGGAAATCAATTTCGAGGAAGATTCCATCCGGATTCGTACGGAACCTACGGTATATAGCTATAGATATGAGGTGGAAAAAAGTGAATTATTCGTATACCAGGAGGACAAGAAAGTATTAATCGGACAAGTACAGGACGATAATAAGGAATTGTACTTGTTTAAAAAATACCTTGCCTACCTTATTGTTACAGATAAAGACAATAATGAAGTCGTATATGAAAAAAGTAATGATTTTGGAATAATTACGGAAGAAGATATCTTTCCTGTTGTTATTGATGCACCTTCAGATTTAATTCAGGAAGAAGAATATGTCTTCTGGAGTACAATGCGTTATAAGTTTATTCCGGAACAATAGTTTTTCTTATGGGTGGAATAGTATGGTTGTTTTTTTGGTTATACACAAACGTAAAAAGACAGTGAGCCTGACAATTTAAGCGGACTTTGTGCCCAACTTCAAAGGTAATTCTTCTATCACCTTTTTCGGTTAGACAGTCCTTTGCTGACTTTAGAAAAAAATAATCACGACAGACAGCCGCTCAGACTTACCGGCAACGACTAGTTTTCAATGATTTTTTTTCGATGTGCAATTCCCCATTCCGCAAGGTTGTCAATTATAGTTTTTAGCGTTAGACCGTGTTCCGTAAGCTGATACTGAACAGTTACAGGTTGTGTGTCTAAAACGGTTCGTTTTATCAACTTGTTTATTTCAAGTTCCTTTAGTTCTTTGCTCAACATTCTGTTGGAAATTCCGGCCACATCATTCAAAATATCCGAAAATCGCCTTTTGTTGTAAAAGCAAATAGACGAAATAATTGATATTTTCCATTTTCCACTCAGCACATCCATTGAATCCTGGACGGCTCTCATTTCTTTGTTGTGTTCCTGCCCCAAATCTTTTGTCTGACACTTCATAATGTTACTTTGTTACACCAATGTTACTGTTATTTTAAGAAACAAAGTTACTAAAAATAACCTATCGCAATTACCTTTGTTCCACTAAACAAAAAAGAAATTTTCAAAAATGGATTTTACAAACAAAAATGTAGTCATTACAGGTGGTAGCACAGGCATTGGATTTGCAACCGCAAAAGCATTTATCGACACAGGAGCAAGCGTTTGGATAACAAGCAGAAGTGCCGAAAATCTGCAGAAAGCAGCGGCAAAAATCAACAGTCCGAAATTAAAAACGGTAGTTTCAGACACTTCTGATTTAGCAGGAATTGCAGTTTTGGAAAAAGCAGTCGCAAAAAGCGGAAACAAAGTGGACATTCTCTTTCTAAACGCAGGCATTGCCCTGTTTACACCAATTGAGCAAGTAACAGAACTAGACTTTGACGCACAATTCAACACTAATGTAAAAGGCTATTTCTTTACATTGCAAAAACTTATTCCACATTTGGCAAACGGAGCATCAGTGCTCTTCACTTCATCAACTGTTGCAACAACATCTCAAATGTATGGAAGTGTGTATTCTGCAACCAAAGGTGCAGTAAATAAAATCGCCCAGGTTGCTGCAAACGAACTGGCAGACAGAAAAATCAGAGTGAACATCGTAAGTCCCGGACCTACACAAACCGAAGGTTTTGACAAAGCCGTTCCTGATGATGAAGTTAAAAAACAATTTGCTACAACCACGGCTTTGCAAAGACTGGGAAATCCCGATGAAATTGCAAAAGCGGTGTTGTTCCTGACTTCCGACAACGCAAGTTTTATTACAGGAACAGAATTATTGGTAGATGGTGGTTATATCGGCTACGCACTGAAATAACTTGGAGATTGTTCAGACAAAAGCCACAGAAACAAATTATCTGTGGCTTTTGCTTTTTCAGTAACCGAAAAAACTGCAACTTTAAACCTGGAACTATTAAACGTGGTAATTATAATTTTGAGATGCTTTGCCCCGCCAAGAACAACCCTTTAACACAAGGTTAAAAAAATTAACTACCTTGCATTTACGACACAAAAAAGAAAGGTATATAAGTTGACCCCTTTTTTTTAAAACCCCTACTTATGGAAAAAAAATGTAATGAAAATATCGGCAGCAGCAATCGGCAAAATACCCAAACGCAACTGCGGACAAAACGATTGCCAAACAAACAACAGTACGATAATGCAACGGAAACCATCTCCGGGCTGATCGCACAGAAAGCGCAGTCGCATCCGGAGCGAACGGCGATTATCGATGGAAAGCTCACAATAAACTTCAGGCACCTGACGGATCGGGCGAACGCTATAGCAGGAGAACTGATGACACGCAACGTCCCGGCAGGATCGCTCGTCGGTGTATGTATGCCCCGTAACTGGGAACTGGTTGCAACTTTGCTGGGTGTATTACGGGCAGGCTGTGCCTATGTGCCGCTCGATCCCGCTTATCCACGGGAACGGGTACGCTATATGCTGGAGCATTCCCGTGCGATAGCTGCCATTGTCGACGATGCGAACTGCGCGGAACTCTGTAAAGGCGTACAGGAGCTGATATGGCTTGATAAGGTCAAGCCACAAACAGCGAGCCAACCGGCCGGGCCGTCCGCGAACGATCTCGCTTATGTAATCTATACTTCCGGCTCCACAGGACAACCCAAAGGAGTCGCTATCGAGCATCGAAATGTGGTTGCGATGACCCAGGCGATGAGCAGTTTATTAGATGCTAAAGACCTGGAGGGCATGCTGGCCGCGACCTCGGTCTGTTTTGACCCCTCAGTTATGGAAATCCTGGGAACTTTAGCACTGGGAGGAACAGTGGTCCTGGCAAAAAACATGCTCGACTTACCGGCCTTATCTTCAGCGAACCTGGTAAAGAGTTGTGTTGTAGTTCCATCTGCAATACAGGCGTTACTGTCTTCCGGATGGGTACCTCGTGGCATCCGCTGTATTGTTTTTGGTAGTGAAGCACTTAAGCAACCACTGGTAGAAAAACTGTTTGCTCTGGAAACAGGGGCCCGGGTGTTCAACGCATATGGACCTACCGAAGATACGGTATTCTCGACGGCGGTTGAGATATTTAACGATACGCAAAACATTACTATCGGGAAATCTGTCGCAAACTCCCGTTCTTATATACTTGATGATGATATGAACCCGGTGCCCGATGGTATGGAGGGCGAACTGTTTTTAGCGGGAAACAAGCTTGCACGCGGGTACTTATATGACGAAGTGCGTACCGCAGAGCGATTTATAACAATGAAACCGACCAGCGCAATCCCCGAGGTACGGCTGTACAGAACAGGTGATCTTTGCCGAAGGAATGAAAACGGAGAAATCGAATTTTTAGGACGTGTAGACCAACAGGTCAAGGTCAGGGGCTTCCGGATCGAATTAGAAGAGATTGAAGCTGCACTGGAATCCATGCCCGGTATCACTACTGCAGCGGCAGCGGCCGTAGACGGTGGTATAGGACAGAAAATGCTAGTAGCATATGTAGTGAGTCCGCATGAAGCTGTAACAGGTGAGAACGCGAAGGCATATTTAGCCCAAAGATTGCCAAAGTATATGGTTCCTCAAGTCGTGATACCTCTTAAGGAACTGCCGCTTTTACCCAACGGAAAGCTCGACCGCAATAAGCTAAAATACCTGAAAAGACCAGGCCAGCCCGAACAGGAGCAACAGGCCACTGATGTAAACTCCGGGCCCGGACTCCATGCCAACGGACAGGCACAAAACCCGGCAGGTCACAGCACCGGCCGGCAGGTAGCCATACTGTCGGTAATACAGAAAGAGGTTTTCGCTCTTCTGAATCTTAATGATTCCGAACAAATACTGCCGGACGATTCATTCGATAGCCTGGGACTTGACTCACTGTCCAGCCTGGAGCTGAGTGTCCGGCTTTCAAAAATATTTGGTCTGACGCTTTCCGGAACCGTTGCTATCGAGTATTCTACTCCTATAGCGCTGACCCATCATATTCTAAAACTGACGGACAGTGGCACAGCTAATGCTCCGGGGGAGCATACATGTAAAGTAGCATCGGACACGCTCGGGACTTTTCAGGAACGTATCCGGTCCAGCCACCCCACGTTTCAGGCTGCAAAAGCATCCTCCTGGTCTGCTAATGACAAGAGTAAACTTGTACAGGAAGTGCTGCGTATGGTGAACAGCCTCGATAGAAATCCGTACAGTAAGGTACTCCGTACAGGGAGTGCTACCAAAGGTACCGTAACCGACGCGTACCATGATGAAGAACAGGAAGCCATTATATGGACGACCAACCTGTACCTCGGTTTGAACCGTGATAAAGAAGTGATTGAGGAAGCCTCTAAAGCCCTGCAACAATTCGGGAGCGGGATGGGGACCTCTGCAGCAGCTTCCGGGATGACGGATCTCCATTTAGAATTTGAAAAAGAGTTTGCCGAGCTGGTAGGAAAGCCCGGCGCCTGCCTGTTCCCTACGGGCTATACTGCCAATGTTGGCGCTGTAGCGGGACTCCTGGGTAAAAATGATGTCGTCATTATTGACCAGCTCTGCCACGCATCCATCGTTGACGGTGCCCGTCTGTGTGGTGCTACGATCAGAACATTTCAACATAACAGCTCCTCCGACCTGGAAGCAGTTCTGAAGTCGGAAGTATCCCCTTACCGTACTGTACTGGTTGTTCTTGAAGGTGTTTACAGTATGGGGGAGGGTGCCGCGCCGGTTGCAGAAATTGTGCGCACCGCAAAAGCATATGATGCGCTTGTGCTGGTAGACGAGGCCCATTCATTCGGTTTTTACGGGGAACGTGGGGCAGGTATTTGCGCTGCCCAGGGTATCACCGAAGAGGTAGATTTCATTATGACCACACTTAGTAAAGCGCTTGGTAGTCTCGGGGGAGTAGTTGCTGCCCGGAAGGAACATATAGATCTTTTGAAGTCATCTTCGAGAGCCTATATTTTTCAGGCTTCCGTTAGCCCTGCAGATATGGCTGCAGCACTTACCGCTTTGCGCCGGCTGCGTTCAGACGACCAACTGCAGGAGCGACTTTGGGATACGACCCGGTACATGCGCCGGCGATTCATCGAAGCAGGTTATGACCTGGGTACGGGAGACGGTCCTATCATTACGCCGCATTTTAGTGATAAGGATAAACTATACGCCATAGTGCAGGGCATGTACAAGCGCGGCGTTCAAACATCAGCGGTTACCTATCCCATTGTGGAGAGTGGAAGAGGTCGTCTCAGGCTTATATGCTCGTCTGCCCATACACGGGAAGATGTCGATAAGACGCTCGATGCGCTTATCGCAGCAGAACGTGAAGTCGATGAGGGTCAGCAGTTGGCAAGTTTCCGGACTGCTGACTCAGAAGAACTGGCTACCATGCAGTCTGACGTGGAGAAGTGGAGGAATGACTTCGCTGCTTACCTGAAAGCATCGATAGCCGGAAAAGCCACTCATCAGACTCCCAACCTTGTTGTGGCTATCCGTATTCCCGATCGTGAAAAGCCGATGACCATAGTCATCCATGAGCGGGAGGTTACACCAGGTACTGAAGAGATACCAGATTCTCCTATGTGTTCCCTGCTTCTTAAAAATAACCGGGCGGTCGCTGCTTTGCAGGCATCAAACGTCCAGGAGCTGCTTCATTGTATTAGCAAAGGCACTTGCGTGTTAAGCGGTCAGGTAGAACCATTTATCTGGCTCATTGCCCGAATGGTCGAAAAACAACAAGCCGTTGTGGAAAAACACGCTTAAACGGATTAAACAAAGTTCAATCAATCTAATGAAAGCGTTTGTATTCGAAAAATATGGTTTACCCAATGTACTTCAACTCAAAGAAGTAGTTAATCCGGTTCCTAAAGCCAATGAAGTTTTAGTAAGGGTTCACTCAGCATCCATAAATGACTGGGATTGGGGATTAGTCAGGGGTAAACCATTTATTATCCGAATGTTGTACGGCTTGAAAAAACCTAAAATCAATATTCCCGGAGTCGATATATCCGGAAAGATTGAAGCTGTGGGAGAAAATGTAAAAAAGTTAAATCCTGGCGATGAAGTTTATGCAGACTTATCGGAGTCTGGGTTTGGCGGATTTGCCGAATATGTTTGTGTTCCTGAACATAGCTTGTCGAAAAAACCTTCAAATCTATCTTTTAACGAAGCAGCGGCTCTACCACACGCTGCATTGTTATCCTTGCAAGGGCTTATGGACATGGGAAAAATCAAATCCGGACAGAATATCTTAATTAATGGTGCTGGCGGCGGAGTGGGAACTCTTGGAATTCAAATCGCCAAATTGTACGATACAAAAGTGAGCGGTGTTGATAGTAAGGAGAAATTGACGATAATGCGCTCATTGGGATATGACACGGTTATAGACTATAAAAAAGAGGACTTCACAAAAAACGGCCATAAGTATGATCTTATACTTGATACTAAAACCAACAGGTCAACAATCAAATACGCCAGATGCCTGCAAAAAAATGGCATTTACATCACGGTAGGGGGTACTATGTACCGACTTTTTCAAATATTTTTATTAGGCTCTCTAATTTCTGTTTTTAGTAATAAGAAGTTAAAAGTTCTCAGCCTTAAACCAAATAAGAATTTAGCCTATATCACTCAGCTTGCTGAAAACGGCAAAATTAAGCCATTAATTGATGGCCCCTATGGCTTTGAAGAAATACCCAAACTTATTCAACATTTCGGAGAAGGCAAGCATCGGGGAAAAATTGTCGTTGAAATAATAAAATAGCGAACGCTCTACATTTTATAGCCTGAATATGTGTGACTTAAAACATCAAAAACGCATATACGGAAACTTTACTGAATAAAATATGATTAATAAATACAACTATGACAAAAAGTAAATTACTGCAAATGCATAATGTCGGAATCGTTGTAGAATCCCTTGACAACGCCATTTCGTTTTTCACAGCACTAGGTTTGCAACTCGAAGGACGAGCGACTGTCGAAGGGGAATGGTCCGGTAGGGTTACCGGACTGGATTCCCAACAAGTAGAAATCGCCATGATGGTTACGCCTGATGGACATAGTCGGCTTGAACTTACAAGATTTTTAAATCCAGCAACAATTTCAGATCACAGAAACGCACCTGTTAACTCCCTCGGTTATTTACGAATAATGTTCACGGTTGAAAATATTGACGAAATGGTATCTAAGCTAACCAAACAAGGTGCTCAACTCGTTGGAGATGTGGTGCAGTATGAGGACACATACCGACTCTGTTACATTCGTGGAGTCGAAGGGCTCCTGATCGGACTGGCGGAAGAAATTGGTAATGAATAAAAGTTAGAAATACCGACCACATCATTCAATATGTCGGTTGATTTGAAACAGAAAATCATATCTTTATTAGGCCAACGATCATAGAAGTTTTCCCTGTAGTTAGTTGTAATTATGTATATTCATGAACCGACAATCAAAACCAATTTATTATGAAAACGAAAATTAAATTCCTCTCCCTCATCTTATCTTTTATGGTTTTAATAAGCTGCGGAACGAATGAAGTCAAACATTCAACCAACCCTGAAATCGGAACATATAAAGTAGCCATTCTATATCCGAATGGAGAGAACAAAACATTTGACATGGATTATTACGAAAAGAAGCATATGCCTATGATGGCCGAACTTTTAGGGGATAATTTAAAGTTTTATGAAATTGACAAGGGGATAGCCGGCAGGACAGATGGTGATAAAGTGAGTTTTGTCACTATGGGTTATTTTTACATCGACGATGTTGATGAATACAATAAAGTGATTGCCCAAAATATGGATGCCATTCGCAGCGATATACCGAAATACACAAATATTCAGCCGATAATACAAATAAATGAAATCAAACAATGGAAGTCCAATCACATAAAATAAGAAACGGTCCCGGGACCTCATCCTATCGCCGGGCCACCACTTATTTAAGTTTATACCAATTAATATTATCAAGTCCCTGACGACGCCCCTTCTTATGAGGGGGGTAGTTTTGAACCAGGTAATCAATTATGATGTCTTCATTCGCTCCGAGATCCCAAAGGTTTTGGGTTTCCTGCATCCATCGAATCGTTGCGATCCATCGTTCTTTAGTCATCCTGTTTTGAGTGATCAGTTTAGCGGAATGGCAGTTGGTACAGTTATTGACCACCGTCATCAGGCCCTCGGCCTCGACAAGACCGGTACGCACATGGATACCGTTTTCTGTCTTGTTGTAATCATCTTCCTGAACAGTAACATTCGCCTCATAACCATTTTCCCGGGGTGCGAATACCCTGAAAAAGGAAAGCGCCGGGTCTATCATAACATAAACCAAAACACCGGCCACACTCATCACACCGATAAATGCGATACTTACGAGCCTTGTGATCTTCTTTACCTCTTCTCTGAACCTATCCCCGTTATTCATCTGTTCTTTTTATTTGTTTTTTCATAGGTCATCCCGATGGTTATCGGGAGGAATGCCCGAAGAGCATTTTCGTCCCGAAAGCTTTCGGGAGGTTTGACAATTTGTTAATGGGCATTTCATCAGACAATTTTTACAGCGATGCGATGACAGGCATTGTTCAGATATCCTTTTGGGTTCCATCCCGGTACGACCATAGGCTGGCTCTGCCCTGAAGCATCCGTAGCCTTTGCCCATACTTCGTAATAACCGGTTTCAGGAAAATCAATACGCGCAGAAAACTGTTGCCATGCCAAACGATTGACGGGTTTTTGGAGCTTTGCTTTTTTCCACGTCGCCCCGAAATCAATAGAGTATTCCATGGCAACAACCTCGAGTTCCCCGGCCCAGGCATGTCCACGGATATCTAATGGCTTCCCCTGCTCCAGGACAGCTCCCGATTTAGGGTATGTGATCAATGATTTCACCGGCATGGATTCTATGATACACATATTTTCCTCATTTACTTTAGCTCCCGGTTCAACAGGCTCACAAGGTACCCGGTAGGCGTCCCCCGTCATTTTTGCCCCGTCATGTACCTTGTCACGGATACTTATCCTCCGTATCCATTTTCCCGAAACGGAAGCGGGCCATCCCCCCGCTACCAGCCGTACCGGGAAACCATGTACCAGGGGAATATCTTCTCCGTTCATTTTAAAGGCCAGCAGCGTTTCTTCCTGGTAGGCCTTTTGTAAGGGCATTCCGCGGGAAATGGGTTCTTTGTCCGGATCACCGCTTAAATGGGTGTCCGCAGAATGATAGCCGATATAAACGGCATTGTCTTTAACCCCTACATCTTCAAGGATGTCTTTCATACGGACACCTGTCCACCTGGCACACGATACTGCACCTACCTTCCATTGATTTCCTTTGGCCGGCGGATCAAATTCATAACGGCCGTTTCCTCCGCATTCCAATACCAGCTGGTAGGTATAATGCCTGAACTTTGACTTTAATTCCCGAAGCGTATAGGTTTTTGAATTGACAATGGCCTCCCCGTCAAAACTGACTGACCATGTCTCCTCATCGATATTTTCCGGGACTATACCATTGTTACGGACAAACATATACTTATTAGGCGTAACCGCATCGTCAATTAAGTGCGCTTTCGATTCTATGTTCCAGGGTTTATCGTTAAGTACTTCCATTTCCCTGTCCTTTTCAAACATCTTAAAAGGGTCAGGGTCCTGCAGCCCCAGAAGTTCGTAACCTTCGGGTAAGGTAGTACCGAATACGATGTCTGCCCCCAATAAGGCAGAAAGAGAGATAAGGGTCCCCTTTTTCACAAAATGGCGTCGCTTCATAATGTACAGTAGTTATGTTGGATATAGCACCCGGATAGAGTTGTAGTATTTGAATGAAAAATCATCATTTCACTAGTGACAGAATAACTCTACCCGGATTCTGAACTCAAAAATACTGATTCCCTTAGGTCAGGCCAACATTTTATAAAAATTAAATATTCAAATCATCACACTTTTGATCATCGTATGCTCTTGTATACCGCAAGCAACCTTATTTAAAATGATCAAAATCGGAAAGTATTGAGCGATTTAGTGATAAATGGGATTTTATAAACCAAACCACTACCTGACAACATTACGGTTTTATGTAAAAACTCCTTTTCATAAGCATGTAATACTTCGGAGGAATCCCCGAATGCGGGTCAATTTTTAAGCTGCCAGTTCCATGCCGTTATAAAAATAAATTTATAGCACATATGATACTATCGTGTCCTCCAACTGCTCATCGTTTGAGCCAGGCGGAAACCAGGTGCCATCGTAAAAAAGAATTCGTAATACTCCAGAGAGGCACGTGTTATTAACGAGCTTTAAAAACACAAGAAAATAAACAACCCCAAATGTTCTCCTCCTTCGCTTTCCACAAAAAACCGTATTTTTAAAAATCAATACAATCCATTATCAAAAAGCAATATGAAATCAAAGCTCTTTATCCTGCTGTGTTCCCCTATCTTCCTGGTACATTGTACAAAAAACAAACCTGGTATTACCGCCCCGGTAAAAGAAGTATCGGAAACCCTATACGGTATGGAGGTTACGGACCCTTACCGCTATATGGAAAACCCGGAGGACAGTACAGTGATACAGTGGTATAAAGCCCAGGAAATCCGTACACGGAATATCCTCGGAACTATCCCGGGAAATACGGCTCTGCAGGAAAAGATCAACGGCGCCGCAAAGCCCGGTTCGTTTACTGTGTCTGATTTAAAGGTAACAGATAACGACTACTATTTTTACCTGAAAAAAACACCGGAAACCAAGGTAGCCCGGCTCTATTACCGCAAAGGGTTTGACGGCAGTGAAAACGAATTATTTGATCCCACGGAATACAAGTCTGAAGCACAAGGTACCTGCCTGATAAACTATATCAAACCGAATTGGGATGGTTCCAGAATCGTTATCGGTCTAACCCGGAATGACGAAGAGTTTGCCGACCTGTTGGCTTTGGAGGTCCGATCAGGGAGAAAGATACTTGAAGTACATGGCCATAATTCTCCCACCAATTTCGGAGGGGTACAATGGCTTCCCGACAGTTCGGGTTTTATATACACCTATGTTCCCGTTACCGATACCAAATCTGATAATTACCTGTTAAATACCGGGGCGGTAGTCTACAGACCCGGGCAGGACCCCACAGATCCGCAATACATTCTTTCGGCAAAACACCATCCGGCTCTGAATATTGACGCCGCAGACTTTCCCATGGTTTATTATACTAACCCAAAGAACAGGTATGCTTTGGGAATTATAGCCGGGGGAGGGAAATACCGGGATCTGTATTATACCGAAGTTGCCCGTTTATCCGGGAAGGAGAAAGTGACGTGGACTCCTTTGTTTCATGAAGAAGATATGACACGAAAGTATCTCCTGAAAGACAACGAGTTGTATTTTTTATCCGTTAAAAATGCCCCGCACGGCAAAATCTGTAAAACTATCCTGGGCGATACGAATGTCGGAGATATAGAAACCCTGGTAGAAGCTGATACCACGGCCATTATAACGGATTATGCCGTAACCAAAAACGAACTGTTCTACGTAAAAACTAAAAATGGTGTAGAAGCTCGCCTATACCGGACAAAAGAAGGTTCGGACGAAGAAATTGCCCTCCCGAAACCCTCGGGCAGCATTAACCTGGATGCCAAAGGAACAGCATACGATGAACTGTGGATAGAAGTCGAAGGCTGGACTAACAACAAGACACGCTACCGCTATAACAACACCAATGGTACATTTACGGCGGAAAACCTCTCCCCGGTGGTGACTTACCCCGAGCTGAAAGATGTTGTGGTTGAAGAAATTGAAATTCCATCGCATGACGGGGTAATGGTTCCCTTATCTATAATTTATAAAAAAGACCTGGTGAAAAACGGTAAAAACAGAATGCTCATTAACGGGTATGGCGCTTTCCGATGGTCCAATTCGCCTTATTTATACCCGTATTTGTTGCATTGGGTAAGCGAAGGAGGGGTATACGCCGTAGCCCATATCCGTGGCGGCGGAGAAAAAGGCGATGCCTGGCATAAAGCTGGCTTTAAAGCTACAAAATCCAACACCTGGAAAGATTTTATCGCCTGCACGGAATACCTGATTGACGAAGGCTATACCTCTCGCGAAAAAACAGCAGCCTGGGGAGCCAGCGGTGGCGGGATCAACATAGCACGGGCCATTACCGAGCGTCCTGACTTATTCGCAGCTGCAGTGATAAGAGTGGGCGTCATCAACACCCTGCGCTCCGAATTTGCCCACAACGGCCCCAATATTGCCAGGGAACTGGGAACGGTTAAGGATTCTGTAGAGTTTAAGGCCCTCCTGGAAATGGATGCCTGTCACCACGTAAAGGATGGTGTAAAATACCCAGCCGTATTACTAACCGCCGGTATGAACGACGCCCGTGTCCCCGCATGGCACTCGGGCAAATTTGCCGCACACCTGCTAGCCGCAACTGCCTCGGACAGACCAGTACTGCTTTCCATAGATTTTGAAGGCGGCCATGGTTTTGATGCAAGTAAAGGCAAAAAAAATGCAGAACTGGCCAATATCCTTTCCTTTTTATTCTGGCAAACAGGACATGAGGATTATCAGAAATAATGAAGGTCACATTCCTCCCGGTCCTCGTTTGAGCACAGTGAAACCAGAACCTCTCGTAAAACCCTTTTTAACGTTTTTGATTTCCGGTTTCAGCCATTTTGAATTACATTTAACTGTAATTAAAGCCCTCTGGGCATTCCGACAATTATCGGGACAAGAGACATATATCGGATCGGATACCATGAAAAAACATTTCGTCGCATCCCGATTATTATCGGGACGGAGCATTTTAACCCTCACGTAATAAGCAAAATACAGAACCATGAAAAAATCACTCCTAATTATATTTTCCGCAATGATGCTCACAAATTTAGGTCATGCACAAAACCTCAACCCTGTTGCTTACAAAGACGGGGATCAGCAATTAAACGGACTGGTAACCTCCAACACCGGTAAAGACTTACCGGGGGTTTTAATTCTCCCGGCCTGGAAAGGTATTGACGATGAAGCCAGAACAGCAGCCCTGGAACTGGAAACAGAAGGATACATCGCTTTTATAGCCGATATTTACGGCGAAGGGAATATCCCAGCGGACAATGCGTCGGCATCTGAAACGGCCGGGTATTACAAGACCAATTACAAAGCCTACCAGCACCGGATATCGCTGGCCCTGGACCAATTGAAAAAAGCCGGGGCCGATGCCGGGAAGATCGTGGTGATCGGCTATTGCTTCGGCGGGACCGGCGCCCTGGAAGTGATGAGAGCAGGGCTTCCCGTAGAGGGCGTAGTGAGCATTCACGGGGGACTGGGCAAGGATGAAAGCCGGCCCAACGGGGAGATCAAAACCAAGGTGCTCATCGAAAACCCGGCAGAAGACAAAGGCGTAACCCCCGAAATATACGATGCCCTGGTCAGGGAATTAAAAGAGGGGAAAGCCGACTGGCAGATCATTACCTATGCCAACAGCGGCCATACCTTTACCAACCCGCAATCTCCCGAATACAATGAGGTCATGGCCAAAAGAGCCTGGCAACATACCTTGATGTTCCTTGAGGAATTATTGAAATAAATTCGGAAGTTCATTCCGGTCCGGGCTGGGATATAGCGATTTTGGGGGCGGGCCCTTCGATATCCCGATTATCGGGATCAGGACAGGCTTTGGGGGTAATAGACTCAAAAACTACAGGTTACTTTGAAAAATATTCCGAATGAAACAATCCATAGTTCACATTGCATTAGTCGTAAGAGATTATGACGAAGCAATTGATTTTTATACGAAAAAACTGAATTTCGATCTGATTGAAGATACGTATCAACCCGAACAGGATAAGAGATGGGTTGTAATAGCGCCTCCCCATTCAACAGGAACGACCATTTTGCTCGCCAGGGCATCAAAACCAGGGCAAGAGGATTTTATAGGAAATCAAGCCGGAGGCAGAGTATTTCTGTTCTTAAACTCGGATGACTTTTGGCGAGACTATAATGAAATGAAATCCAGGGGGATTGAATTTGTCAGAGAACCTAAAAAGGCAGATTATGGAACAGTCGCCGTATTTAAGGATTTGTATGGTAATTTATGGGACTTACTCCAATTAAATTCCGGACATCCGATGGCTAAAAGGATAAAATGAATCAAAAACCAACTACAAATCGTATAAAAATAATTGCTTATTTTGGGCTTAACGTAAGCATGTTACAATTTTGTTACGCCTGATCTTTCTATAAAAAACCCATGCACATAAAATAACAGAAAAAAAATGACAGAATTTTGGGAATCCAGTTTCAGGGATAAAGAAACCATGTGGGGATTCGAACCTGCCGATGCCGCAATTTCAACCGTTGACCTGTTTCAGAATAAGGGCTTAAAAGAAATATTGATCCCGGGATTCGGATACGGTAGAAATGCAAAAATATTTACGGACCACGGATTTGATGTTACCGGGATTGAAATTTCGGAAACGGCGATCCACCTGGCAAAAAAACACTATGGAGACACCGTAAAAGTATATCACGGCAGTGTTGGCGATATGCCATTTGACCAAAAAACATATGACGGTATTTTCTGTTATGCTTTAATCCACTTGTTAAATGAAAAAGAACGGGCTAAGCTGATCAAGGATTGTTACAACCAACTGAGACCTGGCGGATACATGGTATTTGTAGCCATATCTAAAAACACCCTCACTTACGGGGAAGGAACTGCAGTAAGCAAAAACCGGTTTGAAACCAGGCACGGGGTTAAACTCTTCTATTATGACCGGGAATCGGTAGATGAGGAGTTTGGCAGTTACGGTCTTCTCGAAGCTAAAGAGATAAATGAACCGGCAAAAAATACGGAGAACAAATCCTCACAAAGATTCTGGGAAATAATCTGTAAAAAACAGAAGTAAGAGCATGTTTAAAAAGGATTGATTGTAGCGAAAAACACCCTTGCGCCGGCTGGCTCGTTCGCTAAAATAACCCACAGGGTTATTTTATACGCTCCGCCCTGTTCCATATGAAGGCTTTTTTGAGCTGCATAGCCGTAGCTATGGGGCGAGAAAAAGACAGGACCAAACGTTAAGAAAACAGCCAGTGGCTGTTTTTAGTGAAGGGGCCAGGTGGCGCATTGGCAACAAAAAGGGCATTTTTTAGCCAATTGAATTCTTTTTAAACATGCTCTAAGCATTCCTCACCATGAAAGAAAAACGGGTACGCGAAATCCGCCAGGCATTAAAAAATAGTTCGGACAGTAAGACACGTGAATTTTCAAATCGTTTTTTTAAACAAGGAGAGGAGGCATTGGTTTATGGTGTAAAAACGGCAGAAGTCCGCAAGATAGCAAAGGAGTCCTACAAACAGCTAAAAACACATTCAAAACAGGAAATTTTTGATATTTGCGAAGAACTGTGGAAATCGAAATATCTTGAAGAAGCTATTATTGCCTGTAAATTTTCAGAATCCCTGCATAAGAAATACGAACCGTCTGACTTTAAAATTTTCGAACATTGGGTAAATGATTATGTAAATAATTGGGCGGATTGCGACACGCTATGCACCCATACGATAGGCATGTTTGTCATGAAGTATCCGCAATATATCGACGAATTAAAGAAATGGGCAAAATCATCCGGACGATGGGTTAAAAGAGCTTCTGCCGTATCCTTAATTATGCCCGCCCGAAAGGGAATGTTTACCGGGGAAATTTTTGAGATTGCCGATCTGCTTCTTTCAGATAAAGACGATCTGGTACAAAAAGGGTATGGCTGGATGCTGAAAGCAGCAAGTGAAGCTCACCAAACGGAGGTTTTCAATTATGTGATGTCTAAAAAAACTGTAATGCCTCGTACAGCATTGCGCTACGCGATTGAAAAAATGCCGAAGGAATTAAAAGTCGAAGCTATGAAAAAGTAAACCCTATATTTAAGATATTCTCACTAATAGCCCCTTGTCCCTGGTTTGAACACAACAGAAAGAAGGCTTTATCGAGACCAAGTGTTTGTAAGCGGAACTATTGTCTTTTTATGCACGATTCCCTTCTTTTGTGTGCTTGGCATGATGTATATTTGACAAACATACCAATTTGTCGGATCGTCTTTAATCCGGTTTTTCAAAAATGTATGTTTTAGAGAAGGAACTAACAAAATTCATTAAAAATTCACACGCAGCATGTTTCAAAAATCACTATTTACCGTGTTGCTGTTGGTGTCCGCAATGGCACTACAGGCACAGGAACTGTATCATCCGCGCGATGTAAAAAAAGCCTATGAAAACCACACCCGGGGCAAAGACGGGAAACCCGGTCCCGGTTATTGGCAGAACAAAGGGGTCTATACCATAGACGTCATTGTAAGCCCGCCGGACAGGAAAGTTACGGGCAAGGAAACCATTGTGTACACCAACAATAGCCCCGATACCTTAAAAACCCTGAACTTTAAACTATTCCTCAACCAGCATAAGCCGGGAGCGGTCCGTTTGGGACAGGCTTCGGAAGACTACCTTACCTCCGGAATGCATATCGATGCCTATACCGAAAACGGCGTGGAGCGGGAATGGAAGGACAAAAACGACGGCACCAACAAAATGATAGAACTGGCCACGCCCCTGGCACCGAATGCCAGCATTACCCTGGGCATTGACTGGCATTTCGACGTATCCGTACAAAGCGGGAGAGAAGGGGCCATTGACGAGACTACTTTCTTCCTCGCCTATTTCTTCCCCAGGGTAGCTGTCTATGACGATTACCGAGGATGGGATACTATGATCTTTAACGGATCGCAGGAGTTCTACAACGATTTTAATGATTATACCTTTTCCGTAACCGTGCCTGCCAACTATATCGTTTGGGCCACGGGAGACCTGCAAAACCCAGGCGAAGTGCTGCAACCGCATTACGCGGAGCTCCTGGAACAATCCATGACATCGGACGAGGTATTGCATATCGCAACCAAAGAAGATCTCGAAGGCCATAAGGTAACCAAGCAAAACCCCAACAATACCTGGAAGTGGAAGGCAGACCGTATTACGGATATCGCCATCGCCATCAGCGATCATTACCTGTGGGATGCCGGCAGTGTTGTAGTAGACAAGGCTACCGGGCGCCGGGCCAGTGTGCAGGCAGCCTATGACGAACCTTCGGAAGATTTTAAGGAGATGGTCAACTACGGCAAGCATGCGATGGACTGGTTCTCCAAGAACTACCCGGGCGTGCCCTACCCCTATTCCAAATCCACCATCGTTCGCGGTTTTGCCGATATGGAATACCCGATGATGGTCAACGACAGTTCGTTCCCGGAAGCGGAATTTGCGCGTTTTGTGGTAGAACACGAGATCGCACATACCTATTTTCCGTTCTATATGGGTATTAACGAAACCCGTTTCGGTTTTATGGATGAAGGCTGGGCCACTGCCCTGGAATTCCTTATCGGGACCAATGACCTGGGCAAAGAAAAAGCCGTAGAAAACTTTAAAAAATTCCGTGTGTCAAGCTGGGCCGGCAATGCCGACATGGAATATGACCTGCCCGTCATTACGCCTCTCAATGCGCTGAATGGCATATCCATAAGGGCCAATGCCTATGGTAAAGCAGCCATCGGGTACCTGGCCATGAAGGAATACCTGGGTGATGCCCTGTTCAGTAAAGCCCTGAAAGGCTACATGGACAGGTGGAACGGTAAACACCCCATACCCTGGGATTTCTTCTATTCATTTAATGATATTGCTGGCAAAGACCTCAATTGGTTCTGGGATCGCTGGTACTTCAGCAATAATCATATAGACATCGCCATAACCGACGCCTCTTACAAAAAAAACACCCTGGCCATAACCCTCCTAAACAAAGGAGGCATGCCGGCTCCCGTAACCATTATACTTACAGATAAAGACGGAAAAACGCAGGAATTTCACCAAACCCCCGCCATCTGGGAACCCAACCCGGACAGTGCGGTGGTTACGCTTAAAAACGTGAAAAACATTACAGGCATCAGCCTGGACGGCGGTATTTTTATGGATGCCGATACTTCTAACGACAATTATATTGTTGATTAGTTATAGCGAGGGAGTAAGACACCTCCAGGTGGCTGAGTGCCTCGGCGCTGCCGGGGTGTACCGAAGCCACCGGGCCGGCATAGAAATGCTTCACGACACAGCGCTCTGATCCTGACGAACAGTGCAGTCATTCGGAGGAAAACTGCATTAATACCCCGCTTTATTCGTAAATTAAGCCCCGTGTTGAACAACTTCACGATAACCTTTTAAAGACAGGAATAATGCACAGCGAAACGGATAAAATAGAACTGGAATACCTGAAAATCCAAGACTATGCCGAGATCAAGGAAGCCATGGTTTTGGCTTACCATTCCATGCCGGACGATTACTGGACAAAACCCCAGATAAAGGCCCTGCTCGACAAGTTTCCGCAAGGTCAGGTGGTTATTAAGGTCAATGGCCAGATCGCGGGCTGTGCATTGGCTATCATCGTACATTATACCCATTTCGAAGGCACCCATACTTTTGATGAAGTAACCGGTAACAGCACCTTCGATACGCATTCCGATAACGGCGATATGCT
The DNA here is from genome assembly GCF_052983395.1 of Sinomicrobium halophytocola. Classification (NCBI taxonomy): domain Bacteria; kingdom Pseudomonadati; phylum Bacteroidota; class Flavobacteriia; order Flavobacteriales; family Flavobacteriaceae; genus Sinomicrobium; species Sinomicrobium halophytocola. Next base: position 22,636 of record NZ_JBRKIT010000038.1, on the reverse strand, counting down.
TTATGGTATAGATATATTTATCAAGCCGGAATTCCGGGGGCTGCGATTGGGCAGAAGGTTATATGATTACCGCAAGGAACTGTGCGAGAAACTAAACCTCAAAGGCATTGTCTTTGGCGGAAGGATACCGAATTACCACAAATACGCCGACACCTTAAGCCCTAAGGAGTATATTGAAAAAGTTCGGAGAAAAGAAATTCACGACCCGGTACTGAATTTCCAGATGTCCAACGATTTTCACCCTGCACGCATCCTCAAAGGCTACCTGGATGGCGACAAGGCTTCCCAGGAATTCGCTGTTTTGCTGGAATGGGACAATATTTACTACGAAAAACCGACCCGGAAAGCCGCGACCCAAAAAAGTGTGGTCCGCCTGGGGCTGGTACAGTGGCAGATGCGACCCTATAAAAATGTGGAGTCCCTGCTGCAACAATCCGAATATTTTGTAGATACCCTGTCCGGATACCGCGCCGATTTTGCCCTTTTCCCGGAGTTTTTCAATGCGCCGCTAATGGCCCAGTTCAACCACCTCTCGGAGCCGGAAGCCATTCGCGAACTGGCCAAATATACCGACAAGGTAATAGAGGAATTCTCCAAACTATCCATATCGTACAACATCAATATTGTTGCCGGAAGCATGCCCGAGATTAAAGATGAAAATCTGTATAATGTAGGTTATCTGTGCAAAAGGGACGGCACTATAGAACGCTATGAAAAAATACACGTCACCCCGGACGAAGCAAAAGTATGGGGTATGCAGGGCGGAAAGGGACTTAAGGTTTTTGATACCGACTGCGGAAAAATAGGTATCCTTATATGCTATGACGCCGAATTCCCCGAACTCAGCCGGCTGCTTGCCGATGAAGGCATGGATATCCTTTTTGTGCCATTTTTAACCGACACCCAGAACGGGTATTCCCGGGTAAGGCATTGCGCACAGGCCAGGGCTATTGAAAACGAATGTTACGTGGCCATTGCAGGCAGTGTGGGCAACCTGCCCAATGTACATAATATGGACATGCAGTTTGCGCAATCCATGGTGTTTACCCCCTGTGATTTTGCCTTCCCTAGCAATGGCATTAAAGCAGAAGCCACCCCCAACACCGAAATGATATTACTGGCCGATGTAGACCTGGGCCTGCTCCGCGAACTGCACGAGTTCGGAAGCGTAAAAAACCTGAAGGACCGGAGGACGGATATTTTCGAGTTGCGAAAGAGGAGTTAACCTCATACTCAATCCGTTTGCAAAGAATAACTTAAAACCATGAAACGATTATTACTTATTCTTATCCTATCGGCAACGACCATACAAGGGGTTTTTACCCAAAGTAACACGGAATTGTCCGAAACAGACAAACTATTCGTAACCATAAAAGTCTGGGGGTTTCTAAAATACTACCACCCTAATGTTGCCGGCGGAGGGTATAACTGGGATAAACAACTGTTAAATGTATTACCTGAAATAAAAAAAACCGGAACAAAAAACGAGATTTCCGAAGTGCTACTGCACTGGATAGACACTTTAGGAGTTATCCCGAAATGTAAAAGATGCCGGGAAACACTGGAGAACGGCTTTGAAAAGAATTTTGATCTCTCCTGGATACACAATCCCCGGTATTTTTCCGAAGACATTTCAGCCAGGTTAGATTCAATCCGTTATAATCGTTTCCAGGGAACCCCGTATTATATTTCCCGAAAAAAAAACGGGGCACCAATCATCCAAAACGAACCGGAATACGGGGATATGGACTATACTGATGAAGCCTACCGGCTATTGTTATTGTCCAGGTACTGGAATATCATAGCATACTTTTATCCCTATAAATACCTGACCGACCAATCCTGGGACGATGTTTTAACAGAAATGATCCCGAAATTCCGGAAAATACCCGACCGAAAATCATACAAACAGGTTATCCGGGAACTCTTGGCCCATACGGATGACACACATACAAAAATAAGATTTGACGGTGAGGTCCGGGATTACCTCCCGGTAAAAATTAAGGAAATTGACGGGAAGGCCGTAGTCTCAGGTTTTTTCAATGATTCTATTGGAAAGACTCACGGATTTGAAAAGGGAGATATCATATTAAAGACAGACCATATTGATCTGCAAAAGAAAATACCTGAAATATTACCCTATATAGCTGCTTCCAACATTCCTATAAGAAGAAGAAATGCATACTACAGTCTATTGCAGGGCGAGCAGCAGTCCGTATTGGTAACCGTTGCCCGTAACAAGGATACCATTTCAATAGCTTCAAAAAGATATGCTTTTAAAGATTTTTTCCCAGAGAACGAGTATATCCCCGACACTTTGAAATGGAAGAACATCAGTAATACCATAGGGTATATAAGTATGGCTCATATAAACGCTGACGAAGCATCACACATCATGGAACGTTTTATGGATAAAAAAGCCATAATTATCGACCTGAGAAATTATCCCCCCATGATTTATTGGGTAGTGTCCCGGTACCTGAACGATAAAAGAAGAGATTTTGCCAGAGTCTATATTCCGGATTTGTCGTACCCCGGAAAATTCAGGTTCAAAAATAATCTAAGGGTCGGTACCAAAAATAAAAAAGCATTTGCAGGCAAGGTAATCATACTGGTAGATGACGAATCACTGAGCAGGTCCGAATTTACCGTTATGGCATTTCAAACGGCCAATAACGTAACCACCATAGGGAGTCAGACTGCGGGAGCCGATGGCGATGTTACCTCAATCCCACTCGCAGACGGCACCTCAACTTATATGACAGGAACAGGAATATGCTATCCGGACAATACCCCGACACAACGTAAGGGAATTAAAATAGACATGGAAATAACCCCTACAATAAAGGGACTCCGGGAAGGGCGCGATGAGGTCCTGGAAGCAGCTATAGAGTTTGCCAGACATTAAACAAAGTTGCCATCTCATAGTTGCCCGGAAATATTTTTGTCTCTCGATAAATACCGTTCCGTCATTCCGGTTTCTAAAATGCAAGCCATACTACCAGGCCTGCCGGTTACCTTATTTTAGCTATATTTGATAATAAGTGATATATTCATTCCCGAACGACCTATGAAAAGTACCATAAAAAAGAATATAAACTCCGGTATCGTTACTAACCTGCTATTGCTGGTCATTATTGTATTTATCTTACACACACTTCAAAGTGTAATCATCCCTATTTTGTTTTCCATTATCATTTCGGTGTTGCTCTACCCGCTTTGCCAGTGGCTGGAAAACCTCAGAATGAGCCGCCTGGGGGCCTCTCTGACTTCACTGTTGCTGACCATTCTGGTAGTGCTAGGCTTAGGATATCTCCTGGTTTCCCAGACCATTAATATAAGTGACAATGCCGTGGATATTGCCAGTAAAATAGAAGGGGTGGCTTATAAACTACTGGATTGGGCCTCTAACCAGTTTCACATGTCATCCAATGAACTGGTATCCCAGATCAAGGACAAACTTTCTGACAGCATGTCCAACATGGGAAGTTACCTTACTCAGGCCCTCGGTTCTTTGGGTAATTCTCTCTCGTCGGCTATTTTGGTCCCCATTATGATCTTCTTTTTCCTTTATTACCGCGATTTTTTCCGGGAATTCTTCTTTAAGGTATTTTCGTCCACTCCAAAAGAGATCATAGAAGAGGGATTAGGAAGCATTTACGAGGTCTTGAAAAGTTACCTGGTAGGATTAGTAACGGTTATGGGTATTGTTGCCGTATTAAATACTATAGGGCTGTATATACTGGGAATAGAATATGCCTGGTTTTTTGGTATCCTGGCCGCCTTACTAACTATATTTCCTTATATCGGTATTTTTATCGGCTCGTTGATCCCGGCGCTCTTTGCACTGGCTACCAAAGACAGCTTCTGGTACGCCGCCGGGGTTATTATATGGTTTCAGATGGTACAGATGCTGGAAGGGAATCTTATTACCCCCAATATTGTGGGCGGAAAAGTGAGCCTCAATCCCCTGGTTTCTTTACTGTCGTTCTTCCTGGGCGGGATGTTGTTCGGCCTTGCCGGAATGATCCTGGCACTGCCGCTACTGGCTATGTTAAAAGTTATTTTTGATATCATCCCGCAGACACAACCCTATGGGTTTCTACTTAGCGAACCGGAAAAATCTTATCTGCGAACAAAAAGGCAGACCAAAAAAGCCCGGGAAAAGGAAGAGAAAAAAAAGGTTTCGGCAGAATAATAATTACCATTTAAGAAGTTGTCATTTCAAATATTTCAACTACAATCCTCGCTGGTCCCAGGGGCCAGAGTTACGAACTCCATATTCTCCAATCCCACATGTAACCTGTAGCTTGTCACCCATCCGCTAACCGTTTCTCTCCGGGATAACGCGTTAACTCTCCCCTGTTTTAACACCTTATGTTAATAATAGGCTAAAACCCCTGTTTTATTAGTAAAATTCTTTCAAATTTTGTACCTTAGGTAACGAGGTTATAATATATTTTATTAATTAAAAATTTAAAAGTTATGTCAAATAAAACAGGTGAAACAATCTTAGCGTTATTAACCGGTGCAGCCATAGGAGCCGGTATAGGAATCTTATATGCCCCGGATAAGGGATTAAAAACGAGAGAAAAGATAAAGAAACAGGCGAAAAAAACGCAGAAAGAACTCGAAAAGCAATTGCATAAAACACAATCTCAACTTATGGGTAAAGCCCAAACCACAAGGAGGAATTTTGAGAGTAAGCTGGACGATACCCTGTCTGACATGAGCTACAAAGCAGATGACATTTTGCTCGCTCTGGAACAAAAACTTGAGGATTTGAGAGCTAAAAATGCTAAACTCCAGAAAGACAGCAGTAATAAAGTTGCCAAAACAACTCAATAATGTACTTTTATGTCATTAAACAGCATTTCGGAAAACGCTGAGGGATTGAGTAATAATGCCCAGGAGTTTGTAGAAAATAGTTATGCTTACTATAAACTCAGCGTTTTTAAAAAACTTACAAAAAGCACTACTTCGATGATCATTTTTATGATTATCGGGTCAGTACTTTTCGGAGCCATGTTATTAATTACATTTGCCCTCGCTCTCTTTATAGGAACGTGGCTTGATAATTTAGGCCTTGGTTTCCTTATAATGGGGGGCATATACCTGCTAATAGCTGTGATGGTCTATTACGGATTGCGGAAAACAATAGAAAGAAAAGTCCTGGTCCGCGCATCAATGGACTTCTTTGACGGCGATGATTAGGAGGATAATAAATTTTAACTATGAAAGTATATACGTCTTTTGAAGAAATCGATAGGGATTTAAAAGTCCTGAGACTTCAGAAAAACATATCCAAGGAAGAGATCAGGTCCAGCTATTACGGTTTGAAAGATGACCTGGGTTTCTTAAATGTTATTGGTAAAACAACCGGTTTTATCCTTAAACGGGCCCTGGCACTTAAAGTAGCCAGGAAAATATTCGGTTGACAATATAAAAATCCCGCGGGTAAGAGATTAATGGAATAAGTACCGGGGGAACAGGAAGAGTTACCAGATTCCGTAAAAACGTATCCGGTAACTCTTTTATTTTTACAAGGTGCAATCGTTTGTCATCAGAACCACGATAAAACAGGCCGATTATAAACATTTCAGGAGGCTGTTCTTCCCTTCTTTTTATAATTTTCACTTTTTTTAAAAATCCATTCCGACACAAAACAAAACCCGATAATACCGGCAGCTATGATTATTCCTGTCAGATTGGTCTGGTATTGCTGATGTACCAAAACGATCAAGGCAATAATGCACAATAGAAAACCCACCAGTGCTATCTGTTTATTTCCGTTAATCTGTTTCGAGAGTTTAAACCCGGTGAAGTTTACAATACCGAAGATCAGCAGGAATCCCATACTCCCCGCCGTGGAAATGCTCTCCAGGTCCAGTACATTAACCAGGATCAAGGTGGCAATAGCCGTAATCAGCAATCCTATGGGTTTATTCCATAATTGTGCAAGGAAATGATGTGGTAATTCGTCTTCTTCGGCAATTTCGAAATTAACCCTGCTTCCTCCATACAACGATGCATTAATAGCGGAAAAAGTGGAGATCAGGGCCGCGATGGTAATAATGGTAAATCCCGTTTTCCCCAATATGGGCATAGCTGCTTCCGCCAATACATAATCCTGTGCATCGGCAATCTTCTGAAAAGGAAGAGATCCTACCGTGACCAGTGCGATAACGATATACAGAACAATAACAAAAATAATAGAGTAATAATAGGCCCTGGCAATGTTTTTCTCCGGATTGATAATATCCGGCGCTGCATTGGCTATCAGCTCAAAGCCCTCGTAAGCTACAAAAATTACCATTCCACCGGCAAAGAGCCTCACCGGGGCCTCCCAGTAATCTACGGCCAGTTGACTTATATTCGGATTGCCGACAAGGCCGTATATCCCTATTCCGATAAAACCTATAAGAATAATGAGCTTGATGATTACGGCATATGATTCTATCTTACTCACTACCGAAATACTATAATAATTGATAGCGGTAGCCACAATGATAATAGCACTTACATACATATGAAAATCTACGGTTTTATTACCGGTTATTTCCAGTAAATTGGGAGCATAAGAACCAAAGGCCGAAGCATACAGTGACAGCATCACAATATAACTTAGCCAAAGCAGATTACTCATTGCTCCGCTAAAAACGGAAACACCAAACCCCTTGTTAATAAACTTTACCGTACCTCCCCTATCGGGAAAGGACATGGATAATTTCACATAACTATAGGATGTGATCAAGGCCAAAATTCCTGCAAATAAAAAGGCTACGGGGGTTCCTCCTTTTGCCAGCGAAACCGCCAGTCCCAGGACTGCAAAAATGCCGCCACCGACCATCCCGCCTATTCCTATGGAAATGGCGTCCTTAAGTCCTATTTTTTTCATGCTATATATACGTTTAAACTATAGCGAACAAGTTAACCATAAATAATGAATCGCGCGGGTTTACGTCAAAAACACCAGAGTATAAATATATGGTCGGCAACCTCGTATACGGGCTTCGGGAAGCTTCTCCGAAACACAGTACATAAGTCTCATTTCAGTAAGTCAACTTAGTCATATTCCACAACAAATTTGGTCTTATAATCAAAGGAAACTTACCGGAAAAGCCTTATTTTTATGGACTGATAAAAAGCGTTCCGCAACCTCCTATGACCAAAGCGGGAATATAACAACAATGGGGCTTACCTAAGATATTGATGCTCCGGAAAAGTCTTTTTCAAAATAAATACAAACCGGCATACATTCGTTTTATATAATGGATTTAATCACTTTTTATATTCTGGCCATTATCTTTATAGCCACATTGGTCCGTTCCACTTTCGGCTTTGGAGAATCTTTGGTAGCCGTCCCTCTGCTTATTCTACTGATCCCCTTAGAAATTGCCGTACCTCTTTCTGTTCTCATATCCATCACCATTGCGGCCATCGTAGTCGTACAAGACAGGAAACAGATACATTTGAACAGCGCAAAATGGCTGATCATTTTTGCTGTTTTAGGAATCCCCATAGGTTTATTGCTGCTTATTTACGGAAATGAGGATCTCGTTAAATCGGGGCTTGGCATACTCCTCATTGCATATGGCATATATTCCATGATGTCTGCGCGGAAATTCAAGCTGGAATCCGATAACAAAGTATGGCTTTTTATCTGTGGCTTTTTATCCGGAGTATTTGGTGGTGCCTATGGGGTAAATGGTCCCCCGCTGGTAGTTTATGGCAATATGCGCAACTGGACAGCCAGGCATTTCAGGGCTACACTGCAGGCCTATTTTCTACCGGCAGGTATAATGGGCATGTGCGGTTACTGGTATAAGGGACTCTGGAGTTCGACAGTAACACACTATTTTTTTATCTCGCTGCCGGTGGTTATTCCGGCTGTTTTTATGGGCCGGTACCTCAACACTCAATTAAACCGCGATGCTTTTTTAAACTACATCTATCTCGGGTTAATTGCCATTGGGTTGTTATTGTTATACCAGTCCTTAATGTAATTTCATGCAAGGCGAATAACTAAAAGAGATATTGCGCTTCTTGTCCACATTATTAACCATACCCTTGTTTTTCCAAAATATAACCCTCCCGAAAAGCGCGGGAAGAAAAAAAATTTCCGGAAGTGTACTTCCCTGTTTTTGAGGGACAGAGCAGCCTTACCGGGTATTTTTGCCAACCTAATTTACCGCTATAAACAAATAAATCAATTAAATTTCTTGAAAACCAAATAATTAACTTACCTTTGACCAATAATTTTTTTCAAAATGAATAAAGGAACAGTAAAATTTTTTAATGACACCAAAGGTTTTGGTTTCATAACACCCAATGACGGTGGAGAAGATGTATTTGTACATACATCCGGATTGAACGACAACGTACGCGAGAACGACGAAGTTACCTACGATGTGGAACGAGGCAAAAAAGGTCTTAACGCAGTAAATGTTACAGTGATATAATTGTCCTTGTCATATTATTGTTAGGCTGCCCCCAACCAGGGCGGCTTTTTTTTTGCCTGTTCCGGAATTTTTGGAAGATTACATAAAATCTGAAAAATTTACCAAAGGAATCTCAGGTGCCACAGGTAAGATAATACGGCTATGGGGCTTTCCCCGGGACAACACATGATAATTATGTTGAAATAACCCAAAACTCTCCACTAAAAAACCTTCTCTACCGGAGAAAGGATCCCGACTTTTCCTCCCGATCCGTTACTATTATCATTTCGATTATCCTTCCGTATAAACATCCGTTAAAAAATAATGATATCACCATATCACGCTATAAAAATCACAGGTTTTTACTACGGGTAGATCGTTGCTATTAATCATTCGTGTATTCCCGTAAAAATATATAAAACCCGGATAACCACAGGGAAATTGAGGGATTTTAAGCAAGAAACCAATCAAAAAAGTACTGAAAAACAAATAATTAAGCTACCTTTGAGGTGATAAATTTTTTTTTAAAATGGATAAAGGAACAGTTAAATTTTTTAATGAATCCAGAGGTTATGGCTTCATTACACCCGACGATGGTGGAAAAGATGTATTTGTACATACATCAGGACTGAACAGCCGCATCCGTGACAATGACAAAGTTACGTATAGTGTGGAACAGGGCCAGAAAGGCCTTACAGCAGTAAATGTTACAGCGATATAACATATCCTTATCATATTATTGTAAAGCCACCCTGGAGGTGGCTTTTTTGTATCTTTCTTTTTACCCTGTTCAGGGGATCGGAAACCAAACCCAAATGTAACATTTTATTAAGAGTACGGTATTAGGAATCCCGAAAAATAAGACGTAACTTGCGATGTAACAAAAATATAGTCGGGCGGTCTTCATTTTTAATATCTTTCGGATCTTTCATTGAACTCTTTTCTTTTCTGTATTTTACATTGTAACAGTATGCCTGATTTTTAAATCCTGCTCCGGAAATGGATGTAACCACAGGGATTATATCGGTGTTTCTTCCGTGTATTCCTACCTGTCCCGGAAAATAAGGATACTGCTCTATTATAAATGACACAAGACAAAAGCCGTCGGCGACGCTAAAAACATCCGTTAATATGAAAACCCCGAGATTTTCGACAAACCGGCATTCCGACTTCTCCAAGACGTTAAGGAGCAGGGTAAATGCCTATTTCACAGCTAATAACATCAGCAAACACGCCAATAAAAGCATGGTGAGTAAAACCGTTTGTATGCTTTTTGTTTTCTTCACACCCTTAGTACTGATCAATACGGGCATAATACATCATACACTACTGCTTTTCATTCTCTATATAATAAGCGGCCTGGGTATGGCCGGAATAGGCATGGGCATTATGCACGATGCCATTCACGGTTCGTATTCCAAAAACCGTAAGGTAAACAAATACCTGGGCTATACCATGAACCTTATCGGGGCCAATGCTACCGTATGGAAAATACAGCACAATGTACTGCACCACACCTATACCAATATTCAACAGGCCGATGACGATATTAACGTGCCGTTCTTCCTGAGGTTTTCGCCACATGCCCGCAAACATTGGGTCCAAAAATTTCAGCATATCTATGTATGGTTCTTCTACAGCATTTCTACCCTGATGTGGATAACGGCGAAGGATTTTATAAGGCTCAACCGCTATAAAAAAATGGGCTTTCTGGAAAAAAAAGGCGAATATAAAAAGGAACTGCTAAAACTTATCAGCTGGAAGTTGCTCTATTACAGCTATGCGCTGGTACTACCGCTTATTATAGTGCCTTTATCTCCCGGAATAATTATACTGGCCTTTTTGGGCATGCACATGGTTACCGGCCTGTGTATAAGTAGTGTTTTCCAGGTCGCCCACATTATGCCCGCCACCGAATATCCGCTGGCCGACAGAGACGGTATTATCGAAAACGATTGGTTCATGCACCAGTTGGCCACTACCAGTAATTTTTCTCCCCGAAGCCGGTTCTTTTCCTGGTTGATAGGAGGCCTTAACTACCAGGTAGAACATCATTTACTACCCAATGTGTGCCATATTCATTACAGGAAAATATCGCATATCGTTATGCAAACGGCTCACGAATACGGCCTTCCGTACCATATGAAAAGAACCTTTGTATCTGCCATAGCCGATCATATACGTATGTTGCGACAATTGGGAAAAACCGAAACAGTCCCTGTTTCTTCCTGATCTTACCGCTATGGACTTAATAGTCTATAGGTTTTGATAAGCGTGAAATTTCTCTTGAGTAGTCTGGTTATTAAGTTGCTGAGTTATTCTGGCACCTTCCGATAGTCTATTACCCAAAACTCAGCAATCCAATTACTTAATAACTCAGTTTCACAAACCTTAATAAAATAGTAAAGCCTGTTATAGTTGAAGTTATCATAAAAAAATATATATTTGACCCCATGAGAATTTCCGCAAAAGAGGTGTTAATAGGTATAGGAGTAGTACTTTGCTATTTCTGTTTTCCTCATATCTCTTATGCCGAGACATTGGTACGAAGTGCTCCAAAAGGTCAGGAAATCCGGAAATTAGATAAAAAGAATGTTGAGAACTTCTTTATTTTCCATTCACTTAAAAATCAGAAAAATCCGGAAGACTGGGGAAAACGCAAAAACGGACCCGGCAAGTCTGCCATTGTTGAAAAATCACCCCGGCTTCTCTCTTGCCCGCCATGCTGTACTCCCGATACGGACAATATTCAGGATATAAACTATATGATCACCATACTGCTTTATCCTTATCACCTTTTCTGGTGAAATCCCTGTCCAGTACCTGAGAACCAGCTTACGGACCTGCCGTATATCATGTTCCCGTGTTACGGACAACAGGTTGGAATATGCCTTCTAAAACGAAAAACCGGGCCGTTTATAGTATTCACACTTTTTTAAAATCAAGCCAAATGTATCTGTCGATTGCAATATTTGCTTTCGGATTGCTTATCCTTATACTCGGAGCCCATGGCCTGGTGGAAGGGGCTTCTGCCCTGGCCCGAAGATTCCGTGTCCCGGATATTCTTATCGGGCTTACCATAGTTGCATTCGGTACCTCGGCACCGGAACTTGTGGTCAATATCACGGCCGCTTCCGGTGGTTTTGACGATATTGTATATGGTAATATCATTGGTAGCAACAATTTTAACCTGTTCATCATACTTGGTATTTGCGGTCTTATCCGACCATTATCGGTTATGTCCAACACGGCTCTAAAAGAAATTCCCTTCTCACTTATACTTACCGTAGTCCTGTGGTTTCTCGTCAATGACGGGTTGCTCTATGGCACTGCCGAAAACGCGCTGGTGAGATGGGAAGGAGGGTTGTTGCTTCTCATATTTTTCGGATTTCTCTTTTACATTTATAAACAATTGATATCTGGTCGGGAAGATGATGCCGTAATACAAATAAACTTCTCGACAGGCGGGATCATACTATACCTTATTTTAGGGCTGGCCGGGCTGATCCTGGGCGGACAACTGGTGGTTTCACAGGCCAGGGAAATAGCACAAGCGCTGGGGGTAAGCGATAAGATCATCAGTCTTACTATCGTAGCTGCGGGGACTTCACTACCGGAATTGGCAACCTCTGTAGTATCGGTATACAAACGAAACATAGACCTGGCTGTAGGGAATGTCGTAGGCTCCAATATCTTTAACCTGTTATTGATCCTCGGTACCTCGGCCCTGGTTTCGCCCATAAATTATCATACGGATTTTAACACAGAACTGTATATCCTCACCGGGGGATCCGCATTTTTGTTCCTGGCCATGTTTACCGGGAAAAGAAAAAAAGTAGACCGCTGGGAGGCTATCGTACTCCTGGTGTTCTACATTTCATATATGGCATACCTCGTACATAAAGCCTTGTAAAATCAAAACATTTAAAAAAATGCCCGGAAGCCGTATCTTTCGGGTTTGGAACGCAAAACACCTGATTATTATATAAAAAACGTAAACCATGCAGAAGAATCTACTGGACAAAGCATTATCGCCGGTTCATAAATTTATCCATTTCGAGCATTCGGGCGGTATAATGCTTTTTCTGGCCGTTATTGTTGCCCTTATACTTGCCAATTCTCCTTTTCAACATGCATACAGCGAATTCTGGGAAACTCCCCTGGACATAGAATTCGGCACCCACTATCTCGATTACACATTACACGAATGGGTGAACGACGGACTTATGGCCATGTTCTTTTTTATTGTAGGCCTGGAGTTAAAAAGGGAAATGATTGCCGGGGAACTGGCTTCGTTCCGGAAAGCCCTGCTTCCTTTTATGGCCGCCCTGGGAGGTATGCTGGTCCCCGCAGCAATTTATATAAGCATGAATTACGGACTGCCCTCTACCGACGGATGGGGTATTCCTATGGCTACCGATATTGTATTTACACTCGCCCTTCTGGGTATCGTCAGTAAGCGGGTTCCCCTTGCTGCAAAGGTCTTTTTAGTGGCCCTGGCTACGGTAGATGACCTGGGAGCCGTAGTGGTAATTGCACTTTTTTACAGTTCGGATCTTTCCCTGTTTAACCTCTCTATCGGATTGATCATACTGGCCATACTGCTTATAGCCAATTTTATGGGTGTCCGCAATATTTTCTTTTATGCCATTCTCGGTATAGGAGGTGTATGGCTTGCTTTCCTGCTTTCCGGTGTTCATGCCACCATAGCAGGTGTACTCGTAGCCTTTGCCATTCCCGCCCGGACCAAGGTGGATGAAAACGAATACGCACAGCACATTCAGGGATTGATGAACGAATTCAATAAGCAAATTCCGCTGAAAGGCCCTTTGACCACGGTTAAACAACACGATATCATAGAAGAGGTCAAAAACATAAGTTATGCCGCCCAAACCCCTTTGCAGAAACTGGAAACCGCCCTGCATCCCTGGGTGAGTTTTGTCATCGTACCGCTCTTTGCCCTATCCAACGCCGGGGTGATTATCGGGGGTAGCTTCTTTAAAGACCTGGTCAACCCGGTGAGCCTGGGCATCATTGCAGGCCTGGTGGTCGGTAAATGTGTGGGCATTTTTTCGTTTACATGGATTCTTGCCAGGTTCAAAATAATTAACCTGCCGGGAAATACGGGCTGGAAACACATACTGGGACTTTCCCTGCTTGCAGGTATGGGCTTTACCATGTCCCTCTTCGTTACCAATCTCGCTTTTGACGATGCACAAATGATAACCCAGGCCAAATACGGTATTCTGCTAGCTTCGTTCCTGGCCGCCGTATTGGGTGTTCTTGTTTTAAAGAGTGCCAGGAAAACAGAGGGATAACTTACGGAAAAATACTGTTTGAAAAGAGCCGGGATACGACCTCCCGGCTTCATCTGCATTGCCCTGGCTATTCTACGGCGAAAACTACCTGTCAATCGTATCGTTTATCGCGATACGTAATCCTATTTCGGCATACTCCCGGACGACAATAACCGCAAACCCATACGCCGGCTGCACCTCAACCGTAACACGAAATACATAGGCCTGTTTGATGAGAACAAGAACAAAACCAGGGAAATCATTGCGTCTATTGACGATATCTACAGATATGAAGAACAGTTACTGGAGACCGTGGGGTATTATGAAGAGAAATAGTACCTGACCCGATTCCGGCATTCACCCGTATTTTTAGTGAATATATTCACCAAATACACCGTTTATACCCTGCCCGGAGACTCGATAAGTTCCTTTTACCCTTGAATATCCTGGCAGCCCGCAAGAAGATGGCCATACCGATTGTACGGTTCACCACCTTATTAAACCACATGAGGTAAAGGTTTTCCCGGTTTAAACTTCTACTTTCGGTCTATTCCGGGAAAAACAACAACAGGTTTGCCTCCCGGCCTAAACTGGAACGGATATTGATGTACCGGTTAAAAACCGGATATCGATGAAAACCTTTTACTTCTCTCTCGTTTTATTACTTACAGTATCAAACACCTCATTTGCGGATTGTGCAGGAAGCGCCATGCAATTTTTCTCAGACTCAAAAAATATTCCATGAAATACACACTATCTTTTATAGCTATCATCCTTTTGATCACCGGTTGTACTGAAAAACAACCCGCTTTGGAATATGAAAAAGCCGTGCTGTACGAAATTTTTCCGGCCTGGATAGATTCTGTTTATCCTACACCTTATTCTCGTGTACTACCTCTGCCTCCCCCTCCACCGCCTTCGCCGCAAGGTCAACATCAATTGAAGGATACTACGACAATTCCCGGATCTACACCTATTCATAACAGGAAATGGGTCGTTGCCATTCAGGATTCCGTTCTTCCCCTGGAACCGTCGGACCGGGAGGATTTTGAAGATTTTTTCTCAATTACCGGTCTCGTCCCGGATACCACCGATATTTCTTATAGATATAAAATAGACCTCAACAAATTAAAAACCGAAAAAGATATTACTTTTATATACCGTTCTGAATCCGAAAATGCGGATATCATCTCTCTTTCCCGGATACAGTTCGATACCACCGGGTCCTATGGTGTATTCTGGGGTGAAGTCTATTGCGGACGTTTGTGCGCCGAAGGTATCCGGGTCAGTATCCGCAAGGTAAACGGCCGGTGGGTCATTCATGATATGGAGGTGTTATATGTCTCCTGAAAAGCGATCGTCGCATCACTCAAAAACCCGTTTTGCCACGGATACACGGATATATTAAAGGGTTTAAAAATGATCCGTGCATCCGTGGCCAAAATTTATAGAACCTAAATGAAAAAAATCCTAACCGTCTTCCTTCTCCTAACCTGTTGTTCCGCATCTCCCGGTTTCGGCGGCGGGGAACAAACAAAATATTTTTTTTTCCTGCATAACCGGTTCCCGGAAGAGCACGATCTCCGGGAATCCCATCCGGAATATGGCCGTACGGAATACCATGCTATCCTGAACGTTTTTAAAAGTCATGGTTTTAAAGTCATCAGTGAAATAAGACAGGGAAACGTCAACGCCCGGGAATATGCTCAAAACGTGTGCAGGCAGATAGACAGTTTACTGGACATGCAGGTAAAACCATCCGATATAACCGTCATCGGCACCTCAAAAGGAGGGTATATTGCCCAGTATGTCTCTACCTTTATGCAGAATCCGGATCTCAATTTTGTTTTTGTCGCCTGCTTTACGGAAAGTGACCTGCAGAACATCCCGGAAATCAATTATTGCGGTAACATTCTGACTATTTATGAAAAAACCGATCCGTTCGGGGTCTCTGCAATAAAACGCAAAGAAACATCGACCTGCAATATCAAGAATTTCAAAGAAATAGAATTAAACACCGGGCTGCGACACGGCTTTTTATTTAAGCCCCTTAAAGTATGGATTGATCCTGCTGTGCAATGGGCAAAAGGCAATTATACCCTGAACTGAAGTGGCACCCCGGGGCAAACGCATTATATAGGACAGCAGCGGTAATTGGTAGTCTGTAAGCAGTAACCGTGTTACAGTTCGGGGTTGAGGAGTCCCGATATATCGGGATGGAGTTGGGAGATTATTTCTTTGTTACAGGTTTCAGGTTTCATTCCAGTTCCAGTCAGTTCCAGAAAGAACAAAACGAGGTGGCTGAGTGTCCCGGCTCCGCCGGGATGTATCGAAGCCACCGGGGTTACACGTATTCATTTCCATACAGAAAAAACCTATCTTTGACTATATACTCGTAAAACCACGTTTTAATGACTCCCATAATACAACCTGAAGAACTCATACATATACTCCATACCGGTGAGCTGGTCCTGGTAGATGCAGGTAACGGCAAAGCTGCCCGGGATAATTATAATCAAAAGCATTTGCAGGGCGCTCTTTTTGTCGATCTCAACACCCGGCTTGCGGATATAGGCGAAGATGCGTCAAAAGGCGGGCGCCACCCACTGCCCGATACGGAAAAATTCTCGCAGACCTTAACCTCCCTGGGCATATCCCCGGAAAGCCATGTAGTCATCTACGACGACAAAAGCGGCTCCAATGCCGCGGCGCGTTTCTGGTGGATGCTCCGTGCCATAGGCCACGAAAAGGTACAAGTACTTAACGGCGGCCTCCAGGAAGCCGAAAAAGCCGGGGTTCCGACGCGTTCGGGGACGGAATCCGCACAAAACACCGGCGTTTATCCCATAGAAAAATGGCAGTGGCCTATAGCCGATATCCGGGAAGTGGAAGCCGCTTCGGGGAACAATGATTTCCGTATTATAGACGTGAGGGACAAGGAGCGTTATCTCGGTATCACGGAACCCCTGGACCCGGTGGCCGGGCACATTCCGGGGGCGGTAAACATGCCTTTCCGGGATAACCTGGATGCTAACGGCAGATTCAAAGCTCCTGAAATCCTGAAAACCATGTACCAACAGGTTTTTGATAACCGTACCCCGGGCAATGTTATCGTGCATTGCGGCTCCGGGGTAACGGCCTGCCATACTATCCTGGCTATGGACTATGCCGGACTTCCCGTACCCAAGCTATATCCCGGTTCGTGGAGCGAATGGTGCCGGAGCGGTAAAGACATGGAAAAAAATTAAAACTACAGGCGCACCACAATGATCTTTTTTAGAAAAATCTTCCCGTATTTCCTCTTTTCCCTGGTCTTTATATCCTGTAAACCCGAAGCCAGGACCAAGGTTACGGTTGCCACGGCTGCAAATATGAAATTTGCCATGCAGGCCCTGGTAAAGGATTTCACGGAAAAAACAGGGATCGCATGCGAAATGGTGGTCAGCTCTTCGGGTAAACTCACTGCCCAGATCCGCGAAGGAGCTCCTTACGATGTTTTTGTGTCGGCAGATATGAAATATCCCGAAGTCATATACCGGGAAGGCCTGGCGCTCGCCCCGCCCGAAATATACGCTTACGGCAAGTTGGTGCTCTGGTCCGTATCCGGTAAAGTCCTGCCTTCCGTAGCGCAACTCACCCAACCGGGAATAAAGCACATCGCCCTGGCCAATCCCAGGAATGCTCCTTACGGGACTGCTGCCGTGGAAGTTTTAAAACACTACGGCATATGGGACGAAATACAGGAAAAAATCGTGTATGGCGAAAGCATTTCCCAGACCAATCACTTTATTACTTCCGGCGCTGCCGAAGCAGGCTTTACGGCCTTGTCCGTAGTACGCTCTCCCGAAATGCAGGGTACGGGCCGGTGGACAGCGCCAGATACCGAAACGTACACCCTCATCCAACAGGGAGTTGTCGTTATCCCGCATGAAGATGCAGATACACAAAATGCCCGGAAGTTCTACGATTATCTTTTTTCCCCCGGGGGAAGAAAGGTTCTGAAAGATTTCGGATATTTGGTAGATGAATAGTTTTTCGGGACATATTACCGATATCCGAAGCAGCGATGCCCTGTCCGTAATTACCGTAAACGTAAACGCAGTCCTCTTTAAAGCCATTGTGATCGACAGCCCGGAAACAGCAACCTGGCTGGTTAGCGATCACCCGGTACAGGTACAGTTCAAAGAAACCGAAGTGGTCCTCGCTACCGGCGAAAATCCCGCTGTCAGCCTTCAGAACAGGGTAAAAGGACGTATTTCGGCTATAGAAAAAGGAAAATTGCTGAGCCGGATCGTTGTACGGGCGGCTATAGGGGACATTGTTTCCATCATAAGCACCGATGCTACGGAACAATTGGCATTACAGGAAGGTACGGAAGTAACCGCCATGATAAAGTTAAACGAAGTAATCCTTGCATCATAATGGAATGGGGACCTCTCATACTGACCCTGAAACTCGCCGCGGTAACCACGGCTATCCTCTTTTTCCTGGCTGTTCCCCTGGCCTACTGGCTTTCCCGTACCACATCGCGCATCAAACCCGTAATAGAGACCCTGGTAAGCATGCCGCTGGTGCTTCCGCCTACCGTACTCGGATTTTATATGCTGCTCGCTTTCAGTCCCAATAACATTTTCGGAGGCTGGCTGGACGAACAGCTGGGTATCC
The DNA here is from genome assembly GCF_052983395.1 of Sinomicrobium halophytocola. Classification (NCBI taxonomy): domain Bacteria; kingdom Pseudomonadati; phylum Bacteroidota; class Flavobacteriia; order Flavobacteriales; family Flavobacteriaceae; genus Sinomicrobium; species Sinomicrobium halophytocola. The sequence goes on along the minus strand of NZ_JBRKIT010000038.1, from coordinate 4,233 downwards.
GTCTCGTATTTTCCTTTGCCGGGCTGGTGCTCGCTTCCGTACTGTACAGCCTGCCTTTTATGGTACATCCCATACAATCCGGTTTGTCTTCGCTTCCGGGCAGTCTTTCCGAAGCGGCTTATGTCCTTGGAAAATCCCGCTGGACCACCTTGCGCAAAGTACTGCTACCCAATATCCGGGCATCGCTGCTTACCGGTATCGTCCTGACATTTGCGCATACCATAGGCGAATTCGGGGTGGTCCTGATGATAGGCGGCAATATCTCCGGGAAAACCAAAGTGGCTTCCATTGCCATATATGACGAAGTAGAAGCCCTGAATTACGGGGCCGCCAATATGTATTCACTTATTTTACTGGGACTTTCCTTTGTTACCTTACTGATCGTCTACCTGGTCAACGGCGGATACCTAAAGCGTTTTTCCGTATGATAACACTGACCCTTCATAAAATGCTGCAATCCGCACACGGCAATATGTCGCTGCACCTGGAGATAACCGTACTGCAGGGGCAGTTCGTTACCCTCTTCGGGGAGTCGGGAGCGGGAAAGACCTCTGCCCTCCGTATGCTTAGCGGTTTGATGGACCCGGATCAAGGACATATCACGGTAAACGGCACCACCTGGTTTGACAAAGACCGGAAAATAAACCTCCGTCCCCAACAACGGAATATCGGTTATGTATTCCAGGACTACGCGCTCTTTCCGAATATGACCGTAAGACAAAACCTGGAATTCGCCCTGGACAAAAAACAGTCCGGAACCATTGTGGACGACCTTATCGATACCGTGGAGCTCCGGGAACTGCAACACCGCAGGCCCGACACCCTTTCCGGCGGACAAAAACAACGTGTGGCCCTTGCCCGTGCCCTGGTACGGCAACCGGAAATACTGCTATTGGACGAACCCCTCTCTGCCCTGGACAGCGCTATGCGGCAAAAATTACAGCAACACATCCTGGAAGTGCACAGCAAATATGAACTCACTACCATCCTCATCAGTCACGATGTAGGGGAAATATTGAAATTGTCCGACCGGGTTTACGAAATACAGAACGGCCGTATCCTCCGGCAAGGAAGCCCGGAAGCTTTGTTCGGACTGGGACAATCCAGCGCCAAGTTCCGCTTTACCGGCGAGGTGAGCGGTATCCAAAAGGCAGATGTGGTTTTTATCATTTCCATACGCATCGGTAACGACCTCGTAAAAGTCATCGCCGATCCGTCTGAAGCGGAACTTCTGCAAACCGGGGATAAAGTGGCCGTAGCTTCCAAAGCTTTTAACCCGGTCATACGGAAAATATGATCCCTGCCGCTCCTGGAAAAGCATCATATGCAGAAAGTTTCACCATCCAACTCATCCACTCCGAACTCCATCCCGATATATATCGGGACTAAAAAACTATTCCTAAATTTTCACACGCATTTGCCCCGCTGCCGTTCCGGCTACTTGCATGGAGATGCTAAAAAAACTATCTTAATCCCGGAAAAATGTCCCTCCCGGAATTTTCCCGGTACAAAACAGAAAAAGTGTCCGTTGAAATCAAAAACCCATTCCTGTTGAAAAGACCACTTGCAATTTTTATCATGGGAGTTTCCGGCTCCGGAAAAACTACGATCGGTAAACTCCTGTCCCTGAAAACACAGTTCCCCTTTTTTGACGGGGACGACTATCACCCGGAAGAAAACCGGAAGAAAATGGCTTCGGGCACGCCCCTGGATGACAATGATCGCAAGGGGTGGTTAGGGGCGCTGAATCAACTGGCCGCGGAGAAGTTACAGTCCGGTTCCTGTATTATCGCCTGTTCCGCATTAAAAGAATCGTACCGGGACATCCTGAAAGAAGGCCTGGAAACACAGGTGCGTTTTGTGTACCTCAAGGGAAGCCATGCGCAAATACTGTCACGCTTACAATCCCGCCAGGGACATTTTATGCCCTCTTCCTTGCTCACTTCCCAGTTTGAAGCGCTGGAAACCCCGGTAGAGGTCATAACTACGGATATTACCCTGGAACCGGAACAGATCGTATCAGAAATTATAGAAGCACTTATGAAAAAAACGGAATTCGGCCTTGTGGGGCTCGGAGTTATGGGAAAAAGCCTCTGCCGTAACCTGGCCAATAAAGGCTTCCGGGTATCCATGTACAACCGCCACGTTCCCGGGCAGGAAGAAAACGTTGCCTCCAACTTTAAAAGCGAACACCGGGAATTACAGGACAGCCTCCCTTTTGACAACCTGGAAGCTTTTGTGGATTCCCTCCAAACTCCGCGAAAAATATTGCTTATGGTCCCAGCCGGGAAACCCACGGACCTCATCCTGGAAGAACTGATCCCCCTGCTTTCGGAGAACGATACGGTTATCGACGGTGGAAACTCCCATTATACGGACACCCGGAAGCGTTCGGAATTATTAGCCGCTCACCATATAAAATTTATCGGTTGCGGGGTGTCCGGCGGAGAAGAAGGCGCTTTAAACGGTCCTTCCCTTATGCCCGGGGGAGATGCGGCGGCTTATAAAGGAATAAAACCTTTCCTCGAAGCTATCGCGGCTAAAGACAGGAATGGAAAACCCTGTTGTACCTACATAGGCCCGGAAGGCAGTGGGCATTTTGTAAAAATGATACATAACGGTATCGAATATGCCGAAATGCAGCTCCTGGCCGAAGTATATTACCTCCTGGCACAAACCGGAAAGAACCCGGACGACATAGCCGATATCCTGGAACCCTGGAAAAAGGAGGAGAACAGCTTTTTACTGGAGATCACTACAGATATCCTTTGCACTAAAGAAAATGACGACTGGCTTATCGATAAAATACTGGACAAGGCAGGGAACAAGGGTACTGGCAACTGGACGGCCATTGCCACCGCACAACTGGGCATCCCGGCCACCATGATCGTGTCTTCCCTTTTTGCCCGTTATATTTCCGCTTTTAAAGCAGATCGCGAAGCGATGGAAGCAGCATACGGAAATCAGCAAAAAGCCCCGGATATCGATGAGAAAACAGTGTTCCACGCTTACCGGGCGGCAAGGCTGATCAACCATTACCAGGGATTTCGACTGTTAAAAGAAGCCTCCGATGTACACCAATGGCAGTTAAACCTCCCGGAGCTGGCCCGCATCTGGACCAACGGTTGTATTATCCGTTCGGACCTGATGGAGCAGTTGCCCGGCATATTAAAATCCCATGACAATATATTACTGCACCCGGAAATTATTTCTTCATTAAAGACATGGAGGCCATCCCTCACAAGGTTGGTATCGGCCTGTGTGGATCGTGCGGTTCCGGTTCCGGTGCTGAGTGAAGCGGTGAATTTCTTTAACGGGTTCACTTCTTCCCGCCTTTCCGCCAATCTCATCCAGGCCCAGCGCGACTATTTCGGCACTCATACCTACCGGCGTAACGACGACGGCGGGCAGATCATACATCATACCAACTGGAAAAAAATCAAGGGATCATGACAGAACTCCGTTTATTAGCCGCTATACTGGCAGGAATCGCCGTTTTGCTACTGCTTATCCTCCGCGTTAAACTGCACGCTTTCCTGTCCCTGCTCATCGCTGCTATTGTTGTGGGTATAGCCGCAGGTCTGGACGCCACGGCTATCATGGCTACGGTACAAAAAGGCATGGGCAAGGGTAAAACTAATTTTCCGACAATTCATTGAAACCAAATTTTATCATGTACTAAAATCATTACAAGTAATTTGTATTTCAGGTATTCGTTGCAGATAAATGTCAGTCAGGTTTATTTATTGGTTATATTAAGTTATTTAGGTGTCACGCATTAACTTAATAACTCATTAACCCAATAACAAGTCTATAATTTTTTCACACTGCTAAAGGGCTACAATAGTTTTAAAGCTACGGTACATTGTCAATGTCTTCAACCAACTCAGAACTACCAACTAAAAGACTCCACAACTTTATCACGCGTTGCAAACGCTTCGTACAATAGGCACCCGTTGCAAACGAGCGCCAGTTGGCGTGTCATAGTAGGCCGAAAAAGAAGTATGTTTAGAAAAAAAACAAAAGGCTCCTCCCTTCATCTGAAGGGAGGTGGCCAGACTTTAGTCTGGTCGGAGGGTTTGAAAGCCCAAGCCATTGGAGAAATACAAAAGTTTAGGAATATACCAGGAATTTTAGGTGACTACGCCTAACATAGGTTGCCTTTTTTCTTAAACTTAATGTATAATGAAAAAAGGACAAGAACACAGGGTGTTTGATTTAGGCCTCAAATTG